>JBJMQJ010000036.1:0-10033 GCA_045802765.1 Myxococcales bacterium | reverse complement strand
GGTCCATGGTGAGAGCGCAGCCGTCGCCCGGGGTCCCGCGCACCTTCACGTCCCCGCCGTGGACGCGAGCGGCCCGGCGCACGAGCGCGAGGCCGCTCACGCTGGCCAACCGCCCGTCTGGCCGCTTCCGGCACCGATCGACGAGCACGGCGAGGCGCGCCGCCTCGTGTCGCTTGGCGCATTGCATGCGCACCGTCGCGCCGCGCCGGGAGAGGTCGAGCGCTACACGCACCATGGCGCGGACCGCGGGCCGCACCAGGCGCGTGTCGCCCGTGAACTCGGCGTGCGAGGGCTCGCCCAGGACGACTTGGATGCCGCGCTCGCGCGCCTCGGGCTCGGTGTCGCCGCGTGCCTCGGCCGCCACCCTGTCCAGCTTGATCCGTGAAAGGCGCAGCCCGCCCTGCGTGAGCAGCTCGTCCAGCAAGCTGTCCTCGAGACCTGCCCGCAAGCGCGCCAGGCTGTCCTCGAGCAGGCGGACCGCGCGCGACTCGCGCATCTCGCCCCGCCGCCGCAGCAGGCCGAGGGCGAGCTGGGCAGCGGTCATCGAGTTGCGCAACTGGTGGCCCAGGCGCGTGAAGCGGTCGCCGTCGCGGCGGCGCCGGTCCAGCTCACCCTCGAGCTGCTGCCGGACGAGCACTTCCATCGCCGCGTGCGCGAGCGAGTCGGCCAGGCGCCGCTGCTCTTCCTCCGAGAGCGACGGGTCGTGCTCCAGCACCGCATCGAAGAGGAAGTCCGCGAGCAGGCTTCCCTGGACCGCCGCGCGCCTGCCGCCGGCAGCGGGGAGCGGCATTCCCGGGGCGGGCAGGCGGAAGCGCTTCTGCAGCGCTTCAGCGGTGGCGTCGAGCAGCTGCGGCAACAGCAGCGAGGTGGCGTGGTCGAGAGGGAAGCCCGCGTCCGCGGCGGCGCGCAGCTGCCGATCCCAGCGATCCTGCAGCTCGGCCCGCTTCTGGAAGAGGACCTCGCGCACGCGATCCATCCGCACGCTCCCGTTCAGCATCACGCGCTGGAGCTTCGCCGTCCGGTCGAGCTCCTGCACGCAAGGGTCGCAATGGTACCCGCGCAGGGATACCACGCGCACGCGAGACGCTTCTGCTTGCCGCCAATGGAAGATGCAGCAATTGCGGACCTTGGTGGTGCCGAGGACGTGCACGAACCCTCCACCCCACGATCGTGCTTAGCAGCGCCCCGGGGATAGACGCTGCGGTTCGGGCCGTCGAATGATGGGCGCCGGACAGCGCGGACCTTCGCCCGCGCTTCGTGGACGCCTGGCTGTTAACTTTGCGCCATGGACGACCGCATCGCCCGGCTGCTGGAGCTCGCGTACCGGACCGCGCCCGCGGCCGACGCGAACCGCGCCATCTCGGAGGCGCGGGAGGACGCGGCTGCGGCGGGGGGCGCCGCCGCGCGACCTCCTCGCGCGCTCGAGGCGTCGGTCCCGCTGGCGCGATCCTACGAATTGGTGATCGACGCCGATGCATCGTGGGACCGGTTCGCCGCGGAGGCGCTGCCGCGGCTCGTCTACCACCTGGAGTCCGTCGGCGCGCGCCCGCCGTCGTGCCAAGGCATGGTGGTCGCGGCATTCGTCGGCGACCGGCTGCACTTCCTGCGCGCGGGCGAGATGCTCCGGCGCGCCGCGGAGCTGACCGGCGTCAGCGTCGAGGAGCTCTTCCGCCGTCATGGGACAGGAGAATCGCGCACGGCCGTCAGCGCTCCGCCCCTGCCGCTTCCGCCGGGGGTGAAGAGCTGATCGCTAGAGCGCCCCCTTGAGCTCCGCGGCTGGCCTGAATCCGACCGTGCGCGAGGCGGCGATGCGCATCTCGATGCCCGTGCGCGGGTTGCGGCCTCGCCGCGCCCTGCGCTGCCGGACGGTGAAGGTGCCGAATCGCGGGTAGCTGAACCGGCCGTCGTTCCGGATGGCCCGCCCGATGGTATCGAAGACCAGGTCCACCACCTCGCCGGCGGACTTCCTGGACAGCCCGCTGCCATGCGCCGCGACCGCCTCGACCAGGTCCGCTTTGGTCATCGGATGCGCGCCCCTCGCCGCGCTGCTTTTCTTATGTAGGGCGCGAGCGGTGAAGGACATACGTCGGGTGGCGGACCCCGAGGGAAAAACGCCGCGCTCCTGGGCGTTCGCTGGTGCGCTCGCGGAGCAGGCACCATACTGCGCCGGTGAGGCTTTGGTCCTTGGTCCTGCTCTGCCTGACCGCGTGCGAGGGAGCGCCGCCGTGGTCGCCGCGCGCCGCCAAGCCGCGAGAGATCGCCCCGGCGGTGCTCTTCGTCGGCCCGCCTGGTTCGGTCGCTGCCGCGGCCGACGGGTCCGCGGGAAAGCCGTTCGCGAGCATTGCCGAAGCGCTGCGCGCCGCCCCGCCGGGCGCCCTCGTGCGCATCGCCGAGGGCACGTACGCGGAGGCGCTGGTGCTGGAGAAGGCGGCGCTGCTGGTCGGCGCCGGCATGGCGAAGACTCGCCTCGTCGCTCCAGCCGGTCAGGTCGCGCCGGTGGTCCGGGTGCAGGGCGATGCCCGCGTCGAGCTGCGCGGCCTGGCGATCGAGAGCGCCGCGGTGGGACTCGCGGTCGACGGAGGCGGGGTGCGGCTGCAAGGCGTGGCGTTTCGCGAGCTGGCCGGATCGGCGCTCGTTGCGCACGACGCCGAGGTCGCCTTCCTCGATGGCGAAGTGCTCGCCGTCGGCGGCGGGAAGGAAGGGGTGGCGGTGCGGGTCGAAGGTGGCTCCCTCGAGATGCGCCGGTCGGTGATGCGCCGCGCCGGTCGGCGAGCGATCGAGATCCGGCGCGGCCGCGGCCTGCTCGAACAGATCGAAATCAGCGACTCGGCGTTGGCCGCGGTGCAGGCGTTGGACGGCGCGCAGGTCACCATCGAGGGAGGGCGGTTCGAGCGCATCGGCGGCTCCGCCCTGTACGCAGGCGCCGCGAAGCTCACTGTGAAGCGCGCCGTCGTATCGCACGCCGAGTACGGCGTGGTGGGGTTCCGAGGCGCGGAGCTCGAGCTGCGCGAGAGCGAGTTCAGCGACACGCGCGTGGCCAGCGTCGGCCTGGTCCGCGCGCGGGGGCTCGTCGATCACTGCGTGCTCGCGCGCGGGGGCAGCGACGCGGCGGTCTCGATCACCGAGGCGTCGGGAACCGTGCGGCTGGTCGCGAATCGCATCGTCCAGCCCGGTCCGCTGGGCGTGCACGTGACGCATGCGACGGTGGTGGCGAACGACAACAGCATCGCCGGCGCCTCGCTCGACCGCGAAGGCGACATGGGCGACGGGATCTACGCGCTCGACGCCGATCTGTCGCTCGAGCGCAACGAGATGCGGGGCAATGCCGGGAGCGGCGTCACCACCACGCGCTCGCGCGTGCGCCTCATGCGCAACGGATTCACCTCGAACGGCCGCGCCGGACTGGTCCTCCTGGACCGATCCTCGGCGAGCGCCAACCACAACCGGTTCGAGGGGAACCGCGGCCCCGGCGTGCAGGTGGCGGAGCGCTCCGCGGCGACGCTCCTGGGGAACCGCTTCAGCGGAAATCAGGCGTACGACGTGGACCCCGTCTGCGGGGGCGGCGGGAGCGTGGACGTGCGCGGCGGGAATGCGTTCCTCGGGCCCGCGGAGCCGCGCCGGAGCTGCGAGTAGTCGCCGCACCGCGGATGTCGGTGCCGAGTGGACGGTCGCCCGGCCGACCGAACGGACGCGGCACCGCCCATGGCAGGTGCGGGACGCGCGTGCTAGCGTTCCCGCGTCGATGGACGAACCAGCACGCGAGCGGCGCCGCCGCAGGCGCCCCGACCTGCGCAAGCTGATGTTCGTGCTGCCCAACCTGTTCACGGTCAGCAGCATCTTTTGCGGCGTTTATTCCATCATGCTCGCCGCCGGCGAGGCGACGGGGGACAATTTCTACCGGGCGGCGGTGGCCATCTTCTTCGGCAACTTCTTCGACGCGTTCGACGGCCGGGTGGCGCGCATGACGCGCACGCAGAGCGAGTTCGGCGTCGAGCTGGACAGCCTCGCCGACGTGATCACGTTCGGCGTCGCGCCTGCGATCCTCGTCTACAAGTGGGCGCTCTACGAGCTGGGTTTCCTCGGCATGGCCATCGCGGCCGTGTACGCCGCTTGCGGCGCCATCCGGCTGGCGCGCTTCAACGTGCTGGCGCGGGCGGAAGCCGGAGTGCAGCGCTTCTTCGTAGGCCTGCCGATTCCGCTGGCGGCCGGAATGCTGGTGTCGCTGGTGATCGCGCTCCAGCACCAGCGCTCGAACGACGCGCTCGCGGCGTGGCCCATCGCCGCCGTGGTGCTGGTGCTCGCCTTCCTGATGGTGTCGACCATCCGTTACCGGACCTTCAAGGAGGCCGGGCTCAATCCGCGCACCTTCCTCGTCTTCCTGCTGGTGATCGCCGTCGGCGTCGTCGTCGCGTACCGCGGCCGGCCGTCGCTCGTGCTCCTCGTCTACTTCTCCTTCTACATCCTGCTCGGGTTGGCGGAGGAGCTGCTCTTCGGCCGCCGCCGCCGCGCCGCCGCGCGGGCTCACGCCGCAGCGACCGCGGCGGCAGGAGCCGAATGCGAGCCCGACGAGCCGCTCTTGCCCGCGGAGGAGGACGACGTGGGCATGGAGGGCACACCCGCGGCGGCCGCCGCCGGTGACGACGGCGAGCACGACGCTTGACCACGCCGTCTGCGCAGTCGCCTTCAGGAGAGAGCCCCCTCGACGTCCGCGCGCCGCAGGTCATTCGCAAGCCGCGCCGCCTGCCGGGCGACCGCGGTCCGGCTCCCCTCCTCGCGCTCGCCTGGGCAACGTTCTTCGGCGCCGGCTACGTTCCAGTCGCTCCAGGCACCGCTGGCACGATCGCCGCCATCCCGCTCTGGTACGTGCTGTCTGGCCGGCCCTGGCCCATCTATCTGCTCGCCACCGCCGCCGTCGCGTTGACGGGGATCGCGGCCGCGCAGCGCGCCGGGCGGTACTACGGCGTCGCCGACTCGGGACACATCGTCATCGACGAGGTGGTGGGTTATCTGGTGACCATGCTCTTCCTCCCCCGCGGCTGGCTGCCCGCGCTCACCGGGTTCGCCTTCTTCCGGCTCTTCGACGTGCTCAAGCCTCCTCCGGCACGGTTCTTCGATCGGGACCCGCGCTGGAAGAACGGCGCTGGCGTGGTGCTCGACGACGTGGCGGCAGGAGTATGGGCCTGGGCGGCGACCTGGCTGGTCCACCTCGCCGCGGCGCGCATCGGAGCGACATGACCGCCACTCCCCCCATCGTGGAGTTCGTCGTCACCGGTGACGAGGTGATGCGCGGCACCATCGCCGATACCAACACGGCGTGGACCGCCGCGCGCCTGTATCCGCTCGGTCTCTCGCTGCGGCGCACCGTGGTGGTGGGCGATCGCGGCGAGGACATCCGGCGCGCTCTGCTCGAGGCCAGCGTCCGGGCGGACTTCTGCATCGTCTCCGGCGGCCTCGGTCCGACCTCCGACGATCTGACCGTGGAGTGCGCCGCGCAGGCGGCGGGCGTGGGGTTGCGCCTCGACGAGCCATGGCTGCAGCGGATGCGGGAGCGGTGGGCCGCGCGCCGGCGCGAGCCGATGCCCAAGAACAACGAGCGTCAGGCGTATCTGCCCGAAGGCGCCGAGATGCTCGGCAATCCCGACGGCAGCGCCCCCTCGTTCGCGCTGCGCATCGACCGCTGCACCTTCTTCTTCCTGCCCGGGGTGCCGCGGGAGTACCAGCGCATCCTCAACGAGATGATCGTTCCGCGGCTCGCGCGCGCCACCGGCAACGCCGCTCTGCGCACGCGCGTCCTGCAGTGCTACGGCGTCACCGAAAGCCGGCTCGACGAGATCGTGTCTCCGATTCGTGCCGCCCACCCGGAGGTGCGCTTCGGGTTTCGCACCAAGTTCCCGGAGAACCACCTCTCGCTCGCGGCGCTCGCTCCCGACGAGGAAGCGGCAGCCCGCGCGCTGGCCGCCGTCGAGGCGAAGTGCCGCGATGCGCTCGCCGGATTCGTCTACGGCGCCGACGCGGTCACCTTCGCCCAATCCGTCGGCGAGCAGGTCGCCGCGCGCAGCGAGACGCTCTGCTGCGCGGAGAGCTGCACCGGCGGGCTCGCCACCCAGCTCCTCACCGAAGTGTCCGGCAGCTCGCGATGGACGCGGGGCGCCTTCGTCGTCTACTCGAACGAGCTGAAGCAGAGCGCGCTCGGCGTGCCTGCCGAGCTGCTCCGGCAGCACGGCGCGGTGAGCGAGGCGGTCGCGCGGGCGATGGCAGAGGGAGCCCGGCGGGCCTCCGGCGCCACCTGGTCGCCGGCGATCACCGGAATCGCCGGGCCCGATGGCGGCACGCCCGAGAAGCCCGTCGGGACAGTGTGGCTCGCGCTCGCCGGCCCCGGGGGAACGCGGACCAAGCACTCCCACTTCCGGGGCGATCGCGGCCAGGTGCGGACGCTCGCCGCGTACGGCGCGCTGCAGCTCGTGCGCGAGGCGCTGGGCGCGCCTCCGCTCCCCCGGCACTTCTGGGAAGTCGGTCAAGGCGCTTCCCCGGGCAAGGCGTGAGCCAGGGCGGCTGGCGTTCCTGGGCCAGCGCGCACCGGGTGGACCTGCTCCTCTTCGGGTTCTCGCTCTTCGTCTACGTCCTCTCCAGCGGGAGCCTGCTGGCGCGGCAGTCGCAGGCGCCCCATTTCGTCTGGCAAGCCGACGCGTTCCTCCACGGGCAGCTGCACCTCACCGCGCGCCCGCCCAACCTGAACGACTGGGTGTTCGAGCGGGGCCGCTGGTACGTGTCCTTCCCGCCGTTCCCGGCGGTGCTGATGATGCCCTTCGTCGCGCTCGAGGGACTGTCCTTCAACGATGTCGCATTCACCCTGCCGTTCGCGGCGCTGAACCTGGCGCTCCTCTACCGGTTGCTCCGGCGGATCCAGCAGGTGGAGGGCGGGACGCGCTCCGAATGGGACCACGCGGTCCTCGCGCTCGTCTTCGGATTCGGCACTCTCGCCTGGTCGTGCTCGATTCGCGGCGAGGTGTGGTTCACCGCCGAGGTGGTCGGCGTCACCTTCACGCTGCTCTACCTGCATGCGGCGCTGCGCGCGAAGCATCCAGTGCTGGCCGGGGCGGCGTTGGCCTGCGGCACGCTCTGCCGCGCTCCCATCGCCTTCTCCGGCGTCTTCTTCCTCCTCGAGGCCGTCTTCGATGGCCGCGCGCTCGACCGGGCGAATCTGCGCGCGGCGCTCGGCGACCCGCAGCGACGCAAGGACGTGGTCAAGCGTCTCGCGCTCTTCGCCGCTCCGGTCGCCGTGGCCGCCGCGCCGATGGCCTGGATGAATGCCGTCCGGTTCGGCAGCCCCGCGGAGTTCGGCCACTCGCATCTGTACGCGAACCGAGTGAACCCCGACATCCGCGCGCACGGCCTCTTCAGCTTCCATTACCTCGGCCGCAACCTCCGCTCGGCCTTCCTGCTCTTGCCAAAGCTCGATCTCCAGCCATTGCGGCTGGGATACGACCCCAACGGGATGAGCCTCCTCGTCACCACGCCGCTCTTCGCGCTGCTCCTCTTCCCGCGGGAGCGGCCCCGCCTTTGGCGAATCCTCTGGATCACCCTCGCCGCCGTGGCCTTGCCGGGGTTTCTCTACCAGAACAACGGATGGCAACAGTTCGGGTTTCGCTTCTCGCTGGATTACACGCCGTACCTGGTCCTCCTTCTCGCGCTCTCCAGGCGCGCGCTGGACGGCCTCTTCTGGCTGCTCGCCGCCATCGGCGTGGCCGTGAACGCCTGGGGCGCGGCTGTGTTCAACCGGCCGTGAGCGTCTCCACACCTCGATCCAGATGAACCCGACGCCGTGCTCGCAGGCGTCCTCCAGGCGGAGCAGCACCACCGACTCGCGGCGCTCGGCGCGCCGCGCCCGCGAAGTTGGCGAGGCCGCCCCGCCCTCGCCCGCCACCACTTCGAGGAGCGGAGGCAAGCTCCGCCCGCCTCCGCTCCCCTGCACGCAGCCCTCCCTACGCCCCCCGCCTCCGCCCAGGGCCGCGATTCCACCCGGAACGCCGCATGTCACGCGGCGGCTGCCTCGATCTGCGCTGGAGGCGGAGGCGGCCCCGCGGCCGCGCCCGCCGCATCGCGCACCGCTCGCGAGAGCCCCGCCGCCAGCTCGGAGTTCTGCTTGAGCGCCTCCGCCGCCTTTTCCCGCCCGGGACCGAAGCGCTCCCCGCCCAGCGTGAACCATGCTCCGCTCTTCTCGACCAGGCCGCGCTCGCAGGCCAGATCGAGCAGCTCGTGCGGGCGCGAGATGCCGACGCCGTAGAGGATGTCGAACTCGGCTTCGCGGAAAGGCGGCGCGAGCTTGTTCTTCACCACCTTGACCCGCGTGCGCGAGCCGATCACCTGGTCGCCTTCTTTGACCGCGCCGATGCGGCGGATATCGAGCCGGACCGACGAGTAGAACTTGAGCGCGTTCCCGCCGGTGGTGGTCTCCGGAGAGCCGAACACGACTCCGATCTTCATGCGGATCTGGTTGATGAAGATGACCGTCGCCCCGTTGCGGCTCACCACGGCGGTCAGCTTGCGCAGCGCCTGCGACATGAGCCGCGCCTGCAGGCCCATGTGCTGGTCGCCCATCTCGCCCTCGATCTCGGCCTTGGGCACCAGCGCGGCGACCGAGTCGATCACCACCAGATCGACGGCCCCGCTGCGCACCAGCGTCTCGGCGATCTCCAGCGCCTGCTCGCCGGTATCGGGTTGCGAGATGAGCAGCTCCTCGATCTTCACCCCCAGCTTCTTGGCGTAGCCCACGTCGAGCGCATGCTCGGCGTCGATGAAGGCCGCGCACCCGCCCTGCGCCTGCACCTGCGCGATGGCATGCAGCGTGAGCGTCGTCTTGCCGCTCGACTCCGGACCGTAGATCTCCACCACGCGGCCGCGCGGGTAGCCGCCGCAGCCCAGCGCGATGTCGAGCCCGAGCGAGCCGCTCTCGATCACCGCGATCGGCTGGGCGGCGTGGTCCCCCTCTCCGAGGCGCATGATGGCGCCCTTGCCGAACTGCTTCTCGATGGCGCCCATCGCCGCGAAAATCGCCTTCAGCTTCTCGGAAACCTTGCTCACGTCACCTCCGGAATGGCCCCGGACGGCGCGTCCAGGGGAACTGCTCGCAGCGCGGCATCCCGCGCGAGATGGATGCTCGGAACCGGCGGAGACACGCGGCCCTCGACCGGCCGATCCAGGCAGCGGTACTGCACCGCCTCGAGCACATGCCTGGCTTCGATGGTCGGATGGCCGTCGAGATCGGCCACCGTGCGAGCGAGCTTCAGCACCCGATCGTGCGCTCGCGCGGAGAGGCGGAGGCTCTCCATCGCCTCGGCCAGCTTGGCTCGCGCATCGCTCGAGGCGCGGCAAAGCTCGCGTAACGCGCGCCCTCGCAGCTGTGCGTTCGCGTGGATGCCTGGCAGCGCGCCGAACCGGTGGCGCTGCACGTCGCGCGCCTTCGTGACGCGTTCCCGGATCGAGGCTGAGCTCTCCCCCGCGGGCATCCCAGCCAGTTCCGCCGGCTTGAGCGCCTTCGCCTCGACGTGCAAATCGATCCTGTCGAGGATGGGGCCGGAGACTCGTCTGCGGTACCGCTGCTTTTCCAGGACGGTGCACTGACACCGCGGGTCGCTCTCGTATCCGCAAGGGCAAGGGTTCATCGCGGCGATGAGCATGAAGCGGGAAGGAAGGAGCGCGGCCCCGCGGGCGCGCACGACCGCGACTTCGCCGTCCTCGAGCGGCTGTCGCAGCGCCTCGAGGGCCGCGCGCCCGAACTCGGGGAGCTCGTCGAGGAAGAGGACCCCCCGATGCGCAAGCGACACTTCACCTGGCCGTGGTGGCGAACCGCCCCCGACGAGGCCAGCGACCGAGATGGTGTGGTGCGGTGCGCGAAACGGTCGCTCCGTGAGCAAGCCCTGGCGGGCACCGAGGCGTCCTGCGACGGACCACACCGACGTCGCCTCGACGGCTTCTTCGAAGGAAGGCGGCGGCAGGAGCCCCGGAATGCGGCGCGCCAGCATGGTCTTGCCCG
>JBJMQJ010000387.1:0-11159 GCA_045802765.1 Myxococcales bacterium | reverse complement strand
TTGATGTAGCCCAGGCCCACGTCGTCGAGCGTCTTCAGGATGCGGATGATCTCCTTGTGCACGCTGAAGTGCTCCATCGCCTCGCGCACCGAGAGATCCAGCACCTCGGCGATGTTCTTCCCCTTGAAGGTGACCCGCAGGGTCGCGTCGTTGAAGCGCTTCCCGTGGCACACCTCGCAGGGGACGTACACGTCGGCGAGGAAGTGCATCTCGACGACCTTCATCCCGTCGCCCTCGCACGCCTCGCACCGGCCGCCCTTGACGTTGAAGCTGAAGCGCCCGGGCTCGTACCCGTAGGCGCGCGCCTCGGGCGTGCGCGCGAACACGTCGCGGATGCAGTCGAACACCTTGGTGTAGGTGGCGGGGTTGCTCCGCGGCGTGCGCCCGATCGGCTTCTGGTCGATGTCGATCACCTTGTCGAGGTGCTCGATCCCGGAGAGCGCCTTGTAGGGGCCCGGCGCCTCGCGCGAGCCGTACAGCGCACGGGAAAGCGCCGGATACAGGATGCGGTTCACCAGCGTGGACTTGCCCGCGCCCGAGACTCCCGTCACCGCGGTGAACGTGCCGAGCGGGAACTCGACGTCCACTTCCTTGAGGTTGTTGGCGGCCGCGCCGAGGAGCCGCAGGCTCTTCCCGCTGCCGCGCCGCCGCTGCGAAGGCACCTCGATGCGGCGGCGGCCGGACAGGTACGCGCCGGTGAGGGAACGCTCGGCCTGCATGACCTTCTGCGGGGGGCCCTCCGCGACGATCTCGCCGCCCAGCTCCCCGGCGCCCGGGCCGAAATCGACGATCCAGTCGGCCTCCTCCATCGTCTCCTCGTCGTGCTCGACCACGATGACCGAGTTGCCCAGATCGCGCAGCCGCTTGAGCGTGGCGAGCAGGCGCGCGTTGTCGCGCTGGTGCAGCCCGATGGAAGGCTCGTCCAGGATGTAGATGACGCCGGTCAGCTCGCTCCCCATCTGCGAGGCCAGCCGGATGCGCTGCGACTCGCCGCCCGAGAGCGAAGGCCCGGGCCGGTCCAGGGTGAGATACCCGAGGCCGACGTCGAGCAGGAACCGGAGCCGGTTGCCGATCTCCTTGAGCAGCTCGGCGGCGACCACGGCGTCGTTCCCCTGCAGCGGCAGCTCGTGGATGAAGCGGGTGGCCGCGTCGATGGTCATCCGCGACACCTCGACGATCGACTTCCCCTTCTCGCCGATCTGATCCGCGCCGCTTCCGGCGGCGACGACGTCGCCGATGGTCACTGCCCGGCTCTCGGGGCGCAGGCGCTCGCCCTGGCAGGCCGAGCAGGCCTTGTCGCTGAAGTAGCGCAGGTAGTGCTTGCGCATGCTCTCGGAGGTGGTCTCCTTGAAGCGGCGCATGAGCATCGGGATGATGCCCTCGAAGCTGGTCTTGTAGGTGCCGCTGCGGCCGCCTTCGCTCCAGCGGATGCTCATCGTCTCGTCGCCCGAGCCGTAGAGGAGCATCTGCTTCAGCTCGCGCGGGAGGTCCTTCCAGGGCTTGTCGAGCGGCACCTTGAAGCTGTGCGCGAGCGACTCGATCATCCGGAAGGTCCAGCCGCCGCCGCGCTCGAGCGCGTGCGACCAGGGCTCGACCGCGCCCTGGCGGATGCTCTTTCCCGGATCGGGCACCACCAGGTCGGGGTCCATCTCCGGCCGGGAGCCCAGGCCGTTGCACTCCTGGCACATCCCGAGCGGGTTGTTGAAGGAGAAGCTGTGCGGCGCCAGCTCGGGAAAGCTGATCCCGTCCACCGGGCAGGAGAGGTGCTCGCTGTACATCGAGTGCGTCTCGCCCTTCTGCGGCAGGGCGGTCAGCGCGTGCAGGACGCCCTTCCCCTCGCGCAGCGCCGTCTCGACCGAATCGATCAGCCGGCGATCGGTCTCGCCGCCCTTGATGACGAGGCGGTCGACCACGATCTGGACGTCGTGCTTGCGCTTCTTGTCCAGGTCGATGTCCTCGTCGAGCGGCCGGATGGTCCCGTCGACGCGCGCCCGCGCGAACCCGCGCTTGCGCGCGTCGGCCAGCACTTCCTTGTGCTCGCCCTTGCGCTGCTCGACGAGCGGCGCAAGCAGGGTGAGCTTGGTGCCTTCGGGAAGCCGGGCCAGCTCCTCCGCGATCTGCTGCGCGCTCTGCTTGCCGACCCGGCGGCCGCAGACGGTGCAGTGCTGCTTGCCGACGGCGGCGAAAAGCACGCGCAGGTAGTCGTGGATCTCGGTGATGGTGCCGACCGTCGACCGGGGATTGTTCGACGCAGCCTTCTGCTCGATGGAGATGGTCGGCGACAGGCCGCGGATCACGTCGTAGTGAGGCTTCTCCATCTGACCGAGGAACTGGCGGGCGTACGCGGAGAGCGACTCGACGTATCGCCGCTGCCCTTCGGCATAGAGCGTGTCGAAAGCCAGCGAGCTCTTGCCGGACCCCGAGACGCCGGTGAACACCACCAGGCGCTTCTTGGGGATCTCCAGGGTGATGCCCTTGAGGTTGTGCTCGCGAGCACCCTTGACGAGGATCTGTTCGGGCTCCATCGGGACCGCGCAGGATAAGCGCAGACCCTGACGTTCTCAATGGCCCCCAGACAGACGCGAGGAGCCGTGACGCGCTGCGTCTCGCCCGCCAGGCGCTCAGTCCAACCGGCTGGCGGGTCGCCTGGAGGGCGGGGGGACATGCGGTCGGCACGTCACCGCCTGCGTTTGCGCCGCCGCACCTCGCGCGCCGCGACGAATCCGAGCACGCCCAGCGCCGCCCAGCCCGGCCAGTCGCCCACCACCTCGTAGGGCGTGGTTCCTTCCAGCATCGGGACATCGCGCACGGCGACGCCGCGCACGTCGGCCGGGATGCGCGACACCACGCGACCGGCCGCGTCCACGAACGCGCTGATCCCGGTGGACGTCGCCCGGATGAGCCAGCGCCGGTGCTCGATGGTGCGCACCGCAGCCAACATGAGATGTTGCTCCTGCTCGTGCCCGGCCCCGTACCAGGAATCGTTGGTGAGATTCACCAACGCGTTCGCGCGCCCCTCGCCGTAGTCGAGCATCGTCTTGCGCACGATCCAGGGCAGGATGTCCTCGTAACAGATGAACGTCGCGAACCGGTGCCCCGCGGCGCGCAGGGGCCTGGTGACGGCGCCGGGCGTGAGGTGGGTGGCGAGCGGCGACCATTCGTACAGGAAGGGGAACCAGTCGCCGAACGGGATGTACTCCCCGAAGGCGAGGAGTTGGATCTTGTCGTAGTGGTCGCCGATCTTTCCGTCCGGTCCGATGACGAGAGCGCTGTTCCACGCTTCCTTGCCGCGGGTCCGCTCGACGCCCGCGATCACCGCGACCGGGATGCCGCCCTGGATCGCGCGCCCGTCGTCGCCGTCGCGCACCGGGCGCAAGTTGTAGCCGACCTCCGGCCAGACGACGATTTCGGCGCCGCGCGCGTGCAGCTCGGCCGTGTCGGCCCAGAGCGCCTGCACCGAGGCGTACGGGTTCCTGTGCAGGGCGATCTCGCCCACGTTGGGTTGCGCGATCCCGATGCGCCGGGAGGGAGCGCCTTGCTCGCGCGCGTCGATGCGCGAGATCCGCCATAGCCCGTAGGTGAGCGAAGCGGCCAGCGCCAGGCCGGCGCCGATCACCGGCCACGGCCGGCGGGTGAAGAAGAGGTCCGCGAGGGCGCCGTTCGCCGCGCCTTGGAGCGCGGACAAGAGCAGCACGCCTCCCAGGTCAGCGACCTGGACGAGGGGCACGAGGGGCATCAGCGCCACCCCGGTGTAGCTCTGGAAGAGCAGCGGATAGACGAACTCCGTGCCCACCAGGCACAGAGGAAGCAGCACGGCCAGCGGCCACCCCGTCGCCGTCCAGGTGCGACGCACCGCCCAGGCGAACACGCCGAAGAGCAGGCCCTGGGCGAAGCACAGCGCAATGTACCCGGCGAAGGCGAGCGGCAGCGGGGCGAAGGCGAAGATCCGCAGCAAGTGGATCACCCAGGTGTACCCGCCCAGGTGCGCGACGAACCCGAACCAGGCGCCGCGCCGCAGCGCCTCGCGCGGGCTGGCCTCGCGCAGCGAGAAGAGCAGCGGGACGAAGCAGACGAAGGCCAGCGGCCAGACGCCGAAGCCGATCCAGGAAACGAAGTAGAGCACGCCCGACGAGGTGGGCAGCGCGAGGGAGCGCAGGCGGCGCATGCGGAAGCCGCTGCAAATATCACAGCCGTGCTAGAGACGGGACGTGGCCGTGCTGCTCAACCAGGCATCCAACTTGCGGTTGCGGCTCGAGCTGTCCGCTCGGTCCTCGGACGGCGTGCGCAGCCCGGCTGCCCTCCAGGCGGAGGCGGCCGTCGAACGCTATCGGCACCGGCCCACCACGGGCGAGCACGGGTTCGTCCCGCTTCTCCGCCTGCCGCGGGTGACGGTCCTCGATCTCGACGTGATCCGCTTCCTCGAGCAGCTCGAGGCGCTCCTCGAGGGGGGCCAGCCGGGCGGCGCGGCCCTGGAACCGAGCGCCGATACCGCGCTCGCCCTGCGGGTAACTGGGGGGCCCGACGCGTACCAGGTCGAGGCAGGGCTCGACCTGCGCAGCCTGCTGGAGCCGGTGGGCGGGCAGTCCGGCGAGCCGGGATCGGACGTGGCGCTGTTCCGCTTCTTCGCCAACGCGCGCGCAGTCGTCGCCTTTTGCGCAGCGCTCCTGGACGAATTCGCCCGCTTTCCGACGGATCCTTCCCGGGTGTCTCCCGGGGAGCCTGGTTGATTCTTTCCGCGTCTATATCGTAGTAGCGGGTATGCGCTTGCGGGTTGCCGCACTGGCGCTGGCCGCTTCCGGCGCCGCTCTCGCGCTGCCGCCCGTCGGGCGGCCGCAAGTCCTGCGCGAAGAGCGCCACGACGTATCGGCGCCCCTGTGGCTGCTGCGGCCGGCCGTTCCCGTCGAGTCCGAGGAACAGGAGCCCGGCCGGGTTCCCCTCGAAGTGCAGGCGGGGGTGGTCCGCGATCCGGTGCTCCAGCAGAGCGCGAGCGCGTTGCTGAGCGTTCCGATCATCGACAGCTTCGAGGGGATCGGCGTGGGGTTCGTGGGAGTGTCTCCGGGCGGGCCGTTCGCCACCGAGGACGACGTGCCGGATCCGCAAGGCGACGTCGGCCCGAACCACTACGTGCAGATCGTCAACTCGAGCATCGCGGTGTTCTCGAAGACGGGCTCCTTGTTCCCCAAGACCGGCACGGTGCTCTACGGCCCGACGCCGACGCGCACGCTGTTCAGCGGGTTCGGGGGCACCTGCGAAACGAATCCGTCCTACGACGGGATCGTGCTCTACGATCCCCTCGCCGACCGCTGGCTCGTCACCTCCGTGGCCATCGGCCCCAACCGGAGCAGCGGCCCGTTCTTCCAGTGCATCGCGGTGTCGCAAGGCCCCGATCCGATGGGCGCGTACTACCGCTACGCGTACTCCTTCCCCTGGTTCAACGACTATCCGAAGTTCGGCGTCTGGCCCGACGCCTACTACGCGACCTTCAACATGTTCCAGGACGGGAACGCTGGCGCGCCGACCGTCGGCCGCGCCATCTGCGCCGTCGACCGCAAGCGCATGCTCCTCGGGCAAGTCGCGGCGATGCAATGCATCAACGTCGGGCTGACCTCGGTCAGCGGGGCGGTGCCGGCGGACTTCGACGGCGTGCTTCCCCCGCCGCAGGGCGAGCCCGGGTTCATCCTGGGGTTCTTCAGACAGGCCTCGCTGATCGTCTACCGCTTCCACGTCGACTGGGAGTCGCCCGCCAACTCGGGGATCGACGTGATGCAGGTCCCGGTGGCGCCCTTCGGACTGCCCTGCGCGGGCAGCCGGCGCGGAGCGTGCGTGCCGCAGTCGGGATCGTCCTCCAGCAAGTTGGATGCGCTCTCCGATCGGATGATGTACCGCGCGGCGTACCGCAACTCCGGGCCTTACGCGTCGATCGTCGCGAACCACACCGTCAGCGGCCAGGGCGGCGCGGCGACCGGCGTGCGCTGGTACGAGATCCGCGATCCAGGAGGGGACCCACTCATCTACCAGCAGGGCACCTACGCCCCGGACTCGAACTGGCGGTGGCTGGGAAGCGCGGCCAGCGACCGCGCTGGGAACATCGGGCTCGGATTCAGTCTCTCCGGGCCGCAGCTGAACCCGACCATCGCGATCACCGGGCGCACCGTGGCGGACCCCCCAGGCGTGATGGGGCAGGGTGAATCCGCGGCGGTGGCGTCGGCGGGCTCGCAGAGCACCTTGTCGTCGCGCTGGGGCGACTACAGCAGCCTCTCCGTCGATCCGTCGGACGACTGCACGTTCTGGTACACGAACCAGTACCTGCCGTTCGACGGCGCCTTCAACTGGCACACCCGGCTGATGACGTTCCAGTTGCCGGGATGCACGAGCGCGCCGGATTTCGCCGTGTGGCTGACGCCCGCCAGGCAGATGGTCGCCGGCGGTGGGACGACGACGTTCACGGTGTCCACCGGCGCGTTGCATGGGACCGCGGCGGGCAAGACGTTGCAGCTCTCGATCTCGGCGCTTCCCGCGGGGCTGACCGCGACAGGGCCCACGCCGGCGACGCTGCTGCCGGGTCAGACCGCCACGGTGACGATCGCCGCCGGCCAGAACGCCGCGATCGGCGAGGTGCCGTTCACCTTGCGCGGAACCGCCCCGGACGGAACGGCGGTGACCGCGGATGGTTCGCTCGCGGTGATCGACAGCGATTTCGGTCTCGCGATAGACAAGCCCAGCACGTCGGTGGGTAGCGGCGGCACCACCGACGTCTGGATCGCCACCTCCCCCCTGTTCGGCCCGACGGAAACGTTGCTCTTCTCGGTGCCGCACGTTCCGCGCGGGATCATCGCCACCGTCGAGCCGCTCTCGGCGCGCGTGGGCGAGGCGGTGCGTGTCCGGCTCCAAGGAGATGCGATCGAGGTGGCGGGGACGGGAATCGTGCGGGTGGACGTGGCCGGCAAGCTCGCAGTCCATTCCGCCACCATCCGCGTCCGCTCGCTGGTGCTGCCGTTCGTGAACCTTCTGTTCCCGCTGCCGCACGCCAACGTGAGGGGCACCATCCCCGTGTCGGCCGACGCCGCCCCCAGCGCCGGCACCACGCTCGCTTCCATGGACTTGATGATCGACGACACGCGGCTCCAGGGATTCGATCGTTCCGCGCTCAGCTCCACGCCGCCGACCCTGATGTGGGACACGAACATGGTGAACGATGGTCCGCACCTTCTTTCCGTGCGGGCCACCGACGCCGACGGCAACCTGGGCACATCGGAGGCCATCGCCCTGTGGGTGCAGAACAAGAACGAGTGCGGCTGCTCGTCGGACGCGGGTGGGTGGGAGGCGCTGGCGCTCTTCGGCCTGCTCGCCGCGGTCCGCCGCGCGAAGCGCGAGGTTCGCGCGGGCAATCGGCGGTGACGCGCTCGACGCGCGTCGGATGGTGTGCCGCCCTCAGCGGTCGGCGGCGGTCGCCGTCGAGTCGTGCGCCAGGCGCTGGATGATCCGCACCACGCGCTCGCGCTCGGCCGAGTCGTCGGTCAGGTGCAACGACTTGCGGTACCACTCCACCGCCGACTTGCGGTGGCCGCGGCGCGCCTCGGCGGATCCCATCAGCCGCATGGCGTAGGAAAGGTCGCGGCGCGCCAATCCGGTCTGCGCCAGCACGGGGAGGAGCGTTTTCTCCGCCCCGCGCGCATCGCCGGCGGTGACCTGCAACTGGGCCCGCCGGAGCGCCGCGCGAGCGGGAGTGGCCGGTTCCTCGGGCTCCGCTAGCTCCGCGGCCGGCTGCGCGACGGGGGGCGCGGTGGCCAGCTCTGGTCCCGCCTGCGCGGCCGCGAGCGACGGGGCTGCGGGAGACGCGGCGCGACGGCGCAGCGCCGCGGCGCCAACGAGCGCGATTGCGGCGATCGCGGCCGCGGCGACGAACAGGCGCGCCCGCCCGAAGCGCCGTCTGGAATCGGCTTCGGCGGCGCGGGCCGCTCGCTCGGCCGCGGCGCCATTCTCCGCGGCAGGCAAGGCGAGGACCGGAATTGGATCGGGGACGGGCGCCGGCGGCTCGGCTCCGGCCCCGGCGCGGTCCGCCACGGGGAGGAGCGCGCGCAGCGACTCGGCCATCTCCTCGCCGCTGCCGAACCGCTGCTCGGGATCCTTGGACAGGGCGCGCGCCAGGGCAGCCTCGAGCTGCGGGTGCGCCTTGCGGCCCACGTCGCGCAGAGAGAGCGGAGGCTGCGTGAGGTGCGCAGCGACCATCTCCCCGGCGGTGGACCCGAGCACCGGCAGGCGCCCCGAGATGCACTGGAAGAGCAGCGCGCCGAGGGAATAGAGATCGGAGCGCGGGCCGGCGACGCCACCGCCAGCCTCCTCGGGCGAGATGTACGCCGCGCTCGAGAGAGGCAGCGGGCCCTCGTCGCGGACGTCGGCCCGCGCGAGCAGGTGCGCCGTTGCGGCGTCGAGCAGCACCGCGTGCTCGGTCCCGTCGGCGTCGCGGGTCAGCCCGACGTTGGAGGGTTTCAAATCGAGGTGCAGCACGCCGGCGGCGTGGAGCGCTCCGAACGCCTCGGCCAGCTGCGCGCCCAGCTCGAGGGCGCGCGAGGCGACGATGCGGCCACGCGACCGCAGCTCGTCGGCCAGCGTGGAGTCTCCGCCGCTGCGGTAGACGAGGAAGAGCGCGCTCGCGAGCTGCACGCCGCCGGTGAGGAGCGGCGCGACCGAGGGATGCTCCATGGCGGCGAGCGGCGCCACGCGGTGCACCTCGGCGAGGAAGCGCTGCACCGTGGCCGGATCGGGCGCGTACGCATGGAGCAGCTTGACCACCACCGACGAGCCGTCCGGCGCCTCCGCCAGCCAAGAGGTGGAGAAGCGCCCCGCGCCGAGCTGATGGATGAGCTTGCAGCCGGCGACGTCGCTCTCGCGCAGATGCGAGCGCGGCTCGGGCGGGACCAGGCCCTGACACGGATCGCAGAGGAGCTGGTCCCCGAGCGACGGAGTGAACGGGCCGCCGCAGTGCGCGCATTTCGCTTGCGTGGGTGCGCCGCGCGCCTCGGCGGACAGGGGCTCCATGGAGCCGACTCTAGCGCAGCACCCCGGGGAGCGAAGCAGGTAAGTACGGCACGCACCTCGCCGCGCGGCGGCGCACTGTTCGCCAGGAGCGTGACCGCCGTCACATCGCCGGAGGTTGGTGTACCTTCAGCGCGTGCCGGGCGAGAAGCTCCCCGAAGAATTCGCCCCGAGTGGGCCCAAGCTGTCGCGGTTCCCGATCCAGCCCGCGCCCCCGGTGCGTTCGCGCCTCTTCCCCGACGAGGCCCGGTTCGCGGCGCGCCTGGCGCTGCTCGCTGGAGGAGCGGAGCTGGCCGCTTGGATCTGGTTCGCGCGGCTGCTCGCGCACCGGGGGCCCGCCTGGGCGGCGGTGGCCTTCGCCGCCTGCCGCCTCTCGCGGCCGCTCTGGGGCTGGCTCGGAACGCGCGTGCGCCGCGGCGCGGTCGCCTTCGCGCTGCTGGCCTGCGCGCTGCTCTTGCAGGGCTTCGCGGTGGTGAGCTTCGCCGACGGGCTCGGCGCCGTGGCCGCGGCGCTTCCCGCCCTCGCGGACCTGTGCGCGGCGGCGGTGGCCGACGCGGTGACGGTGGAGCGGCGGGCAGCCGCCTACTCCTGGCTCGACGTCGCCCAGGGCCTCGGGTGCGGGTTGGGCCTCTCCATCGGCGCGGCGGAGCCGCGGCTCGCGCCTCTCGTGGCCACGGCGGCCCTGCTGGTGGGCAGCGTCGGTGTCCCTGACCTGCGCGATCGCGGAACGCCGCGTTCCACCTGGCCCGTCCGCGTCCGGCTCCAGGTCTTGCGGACTGCGCTGGGCGGACAGCTTGCGCTGCTCGCCGCGGTGGGCGGCGGTTGCGCGGCGGCCGCGGCGGTGCGGTCGTCGTGGGGATGGTGGTCGCTGCTGCCGCCGCTCCTCGGCATGGCGGCGGCGGCGCGCGGCGAGGCGGCCGCGCGCAATGCCCTGGTCATGCCGCGCGCGCTGGCCGTGCTGGGCGCGGTGGCGCTCGCGCTGCGCCAGGTCGCGCCGCCGGCAGCCGTGGCAGTCGGCCTGTTCGCGCTGGGAGGGTTCTGCGCCGCGCTCCCCGGCGCCGCCGCGCGCGGCGCCGGCGAGATGGAACGCCCGATCGCGTCCAGCCTGGCGTGGACGGCGCTCGCGCTGGGCGCCGGCGCCGGCCTCGCCTGCTCCGCGCTGGCGTGATACCCCGTTGGGCGGAATCGAGCGGTGATACGATGAATGAGCATTCATTCAGCCGCGAGGAACGCATGATCGCGCCGCCGTTCACGCCCGAGCACGAGCTGTTCCGCAAGACGCTGCGCGACTACGTCGTGCGCGAGCTGGCCCCGCATGCGCTGGAGTGGGACGAGGCGGGGATCTTCCCCCGCGAGGTGTTCCGCGATCTCGCCGAGCTGGGCGCGCTGGGCGTCAACTACCCGGAGGAGGTGGGAGGCTCGGGAGGCGACTTCTGGCACGCCGTGGTCCTCGCCGAGGAGCTGGTGCACAGCCGCAACTCGGGCGTGAACATGGCGGTGCTGGTCCAGTCGCAGATTGCCACGCCCATCATCCAGGAGATCGGCACTGCGGAGCAGAAGAAGGAGTTCCTCGCTCCCGCGCTCGCCGGCGAGAAGATCGCGGCCCTGGGAATCTCGGAGCCCGACGCGGGAAGCGACGTCGCGCACCTGCGCACCACCGCCCGCCGCTCGGGCGACGACTACGTCATCGACGGCGCCAAGATGTGGATCACCAACGGCACCCGCGCCGACTTCATCACGCTCGCGGTGCGCACCGGCGGCCCCGGGTACGGCGGCATCTCGCTCGTCACCTTCCCCACCGACGTGAAGGGCTTTTCCGTCTCCAAGAAGCTGCAGAAGGTGGGCAATCTCTCCAGCGATACCGCGCTGCTCTTCTTCGAGGACTGCCGGATCCCCGCGCGCTACCTGCTCGGCGAGGAGAACCAGGGCTTCTACCACGTGATGACGAACTTCCAAGGCGAGCGGCTGGTGGCGGCGATCGGCGCCGTCTCGGGCATGGACCAGATGGTCGCGGAGGCGCTCCGGTACGGCAACGAGCGCCAGGCTTTCGACAAGCCGCTCATCAAGTTCCAGATCTGGCGGCACCGCTTCGCCGAGCACCTGACGTCGATCGAGGCGGCCCG
>JBJMQJ010000386.1:0-9466 GCA_045802765.1 Myxococcales bacterium | reverse complement strand
GAGCGCGCGCGGACGAACAGAGAGCCGCCCACCTCGTCCTCCAAGGCGAGTATGCGCGCGCTGATGGCAGGCTGGCCGAGGCGGAGAGCGGCGGCGGCGCGGCTGAAGCTGCCTTCCCGGGCCACTCGTTCGAAGGCGACGAGCTGATCGACGGTCATCGACGATCTCGATACGAACCATGCGTTGGATGCTCTTGAAGCATACACCGGGCGGAGCTACCGTTCCCGCATGATGAGGCTCGCCACGGCAGCGGACGCGGAGGCGATCGCGCGCATCTACGACCCGATCGTCGCGGCCACGGCCATCTCCTTCGAGGTCGATCCGCCCGGCGCCGCCGAGATGGAGCGCCGGATCCGCGAGACGCTCGAGATGACGCCCTGGCTCGTCTACGAATCCGAAGGGAGCCTGCGCGGCTATGCGTACGCGTCCAAGCACCGCGAGCGCGCCGCCTATCGCTGGTCGGCGGACGTCGCCGTCTACGTGCACGGCGACCATCGCCGGGCGGGCATCGGCCGCGGTCTCTACACGGCGCTCTTCGGTCTGCTGCGGCTGCAGGGTTTCCACGCGGCGCACGCGGGCATCACCCTGCCGAACGCTGCCAGCGTCGCTCTCCACGAGAGCGTCGGATTTCGCCCGGTGGGCGTGTATCCGGCGGTCGGGTACAAGCTCGGCGCCTGGCACGACGTCGGATGGTGGCAGCTCGAGCTGCGCGCGCGCACCGGCGAGCCCGCTCCGCTCCGCCGTCTTCCCGAGGTGCGCCGCGACGAGTCGTGGCGCTCGGCGCTTGGTCCGCCGGCCCGGCCTTGACGGGCGTTGCGCGACGACACAACACTCCTCGCGGCGCCGACGTCCGGCGCCGCCGCGAGGAGGCAACGATGAGCGTCGACCGTCGCACGTGCGCGACTTGTTGCGCTGCCGGCCTGGCGATCTCGGCGATGAGCGGCTGCGCTTCGCCGGCGCCCGCTGCGAAGGGAAGGGCCTGGGAGACGATGGACCGCAAAACGCTCGACCGCGCCTACAACAATTCGGCGGCCGTGCCCGAAAGCGGCGCCCTGTTCAAGGAGTGGCTGGCGCGCAGCGAGAAGGTTCGCGCGGACCATCCCGAGCACCTGAATCTGGTCTACGGGCCCCGCGCCCGCGATCGCATCGACTATTTCTCGGCCGGCCGGGATACGCCGGTCCTGGTCTTCATCCACGGCGGCTTCTGGCAAATGCGGTCCAAGGACGACTTCGCCTTCCTGGCGGCGAGCTTTCTCGACTCGGGGGTCAGCGTCGCCATGGTCGGGTACCCGCTCGGTCCGGAAGCGACCATGGACGAAATCGTGGCGGACGCGCATGCGGCGATCCGATACCTGGCCGCGGAGCTGCCCGGGCTCGGCGGCGATCCGAAGCGCGTGGTGGTGTCAGGCTGGTCCTCGGGGGGCCACCTGGCGACCATGGTCCTCGAGGAACCGCCGCTGCGCGGCGGCGTGTCGATCAGCGGCATCTACGAGCTGGAGCCGCTCTTGAAGTCCTACGTCAACGACAAGCTGCACATGGACCAGGCGATGGCGCGGCGGAACTCGCCGGTTCTTCAGCTGCCCAAGAGCTCGAAGCAGCTCGACCTCTTCGCAGGCAGCGCGGAGCTGCCGGAGATGCGCAGGCAGACCGCCGACTATGCGAGCGCGCGGCGCGCGGCGGGATTGCCGATGCGGTACGCGGAGATTCCGGATGCGAATCACTACACGATCCTGCACAGCATGATGAACGCCGACGGCGCGATCCATCGCGCGATCATGGCCATGCTCGGCGAATCGCAGCCGCGTTCCGTCAGCTCGACAGGGTCTTCACGCTCGCGTTGACGGGTGACTGTCTCCACGCGGCCGTGCGTCCGCTGATTGGTCCGCTTCAGTGCGCGAACCCGCGTATCGCCACCCCGGCCGCTCCGGCAGCGAGGATGACCAACGGTTCGGGAAGCTTCCTGACCTTGGTGAGGACGACCAGCGTGGCGACGAAGATTCCCGCGGTCGCCACGTCGACGACCGCGCGGCGCCCGAGGACGTATGCCGCGCCGGCTATCGCGCCCGTCGCCGCGGCGGTCACGCCGTCGACGAAGGACTTGATCTGCGGCACGCGCGCCCATCGCCGGTAGTACGGCGCCGGGATGATGACGAAGAGGTAGCAAGGCAGGAAGACGCCGAGCGCGGCAAGCAGGGCCCCGGCGAGCCCAGCAACGAGGTATCCGATGAAGCCGACCGTGATCACGACCGGACCTGGCGTGATCATGGCGACCGCGACGGCATCGAGGAACTGTCGCTCGTCGAGCCAGTGGAAATCGTTGACCACTCCTCCGTGCAGGAAGGGGACGATGGCGAGGCCGCTGCCGAACACGACGGCGCCGGCCCCGGTGAAGAACCAGAGGATCTTCCAGAGGACGGGAATGGTCGCGGGGCCGTCCAGCCCGGCCAGCAGCCAATGAGCGGGGAAGATGGACAGCGCCGACGAGCCTCGCCGGAAAGGAGTCCGCACCAGCATGGCGACGACGCCGGAGAGCAGGAACACCCAGACGATCTCGCTCTCCGTCCACGCGGTGACCAGCGCGCTGACGGCGAAGATTCCCCACAGCAGCCGGTCGCGCCCGAGAGTCATCTTCACGAGCTTCACCGCGCTCCGGGCGATGATGGCGATGACGGCCGCCCCGATGCCGTAGAACAGTCCTTGCATCCACGGGAGCCCGCCGTAGGCGACGTAGAGCGCCGAGATGGCGAGGACCATGAGAAGCGAAGGCGCGACGAAGGCGCACGCGACGAGCGTCGCGCCGAGGATTCGCGCTCGGACCCACCCCAGGTAGATGGCGAGCTGCGCGGCGAGAGGACCTGGAGCGAGCTGCGCGAGCGCGAGACCTTCCAGGTAGTCCTGCTTGGAGATCCAGCGCCTCCGCTCGACGAGGTCGCGCTGCATGTAACCGGCCAGCGCGATCGGCCCGCCGAAGCCGAACGTGCCGAGCGAGAGGAAGTAGAGCAGGAGCTCCCGCATCGTGCAGGGCTCGGTCTCCGCGGCAGGAGCTCCCGCCGCCGCGTTCGGCTCGGCCATCGCGGCGCATCCTACGAGCCGCTCCGCGGACGGTTCAACTGCCGCAGCTCGTATTGACTCCAGATACGGCTGCTCTATAGACGCCCGGCGATGGCGGGCGCAGGCAAACCCAGCAAGGACGCGGGCTGGCTGCTGCTCATCCACCAGATTCCGCCCAGGCCGAACTACTTCCGGGTCAAGATCTGGCGGAGGCTGCAGCGCCTCGGCGCCGTCGGCATCAAGAACTCCGTCTACGCGCTTCCGGCGAACGAGCAGGCGCACGAGGACCTGAACTGGGTGTTGCGCGAGATCGTCGAAGGCGGGGGCGAGGCCTCGCTCGTCGAGGCGAGATTCGTGGAAGGACTCTCGGACGACCAGGTGAAGGAGATGTTCCGCTCCGCTCGCGACGGGGACTACCTGGAGATCGCCAAGCACGCGCGCGAGCTGGCCCGCAAGCTGCCGCGCAAAGGCGACCTGGAAGCCGATCGCCGCGTCGAGCTTGCGGCCCAGTTGGCGCGCCTGCAGAAGCAGGTCGCCGAAGCCGCCGCCGTGGACTTCTTCCTCGCGCGCGCCCGCGAGCCTCTCGAAGGATTGCTCGCCGAGCTGGCCGAGCGGCTCGCGCCGCCAGGGTCGAGGCCGGCCGCCGCTCCCGCTGCGGAGGAGAAGCCGCGGGGTCGCACCTGGGTGACGCGCACCGGGATCCACGTCGATCGCATGGCGAGCGCATGGCTCATCCGCCGCTTCGTCGATCCGGACGCCCGGTTCAAGTTCGTCGCGTCTCGCGAGTACCGCCACCAGCCTGGCGATCTGCGCTTCGACATGTTCGACGGCGAGTACACGCATCGGGGAGAGCTCTGCACGTTCGAGGTGCTGCTTTCCCGGTTCGAGATCGGCGACCCGGCGCTGCGCCCGATCGCGGAGCTGGTGCACGACATCGATCTCAAGGACGAGAAGTACGGGCGCCCGCAGACCGCGGGGATCGAGCTGGTGGTGAATGGGATCGCCATGGCCCACCGCGACGACGAGACGCGGCTCGCGCGCGCGACCGCCGTCCTCGACGACCTGTACGAGTACTTCAAGCGCAAGCGCAGCGAGCGCGCGGGCGGCGAAGCGGCCGCCAAGGCCGTGGAGGACCCGCGCCGATGAAGAGGAGGAACGTCATGGTCTCACGGGGCACGGACCGGCCGGACGCCGCCGCGGTGGCAGGTGGCGCAACCGATCGGGCTCGATCCCCCATAGAAGATCCGCGCCACGTCGCTCGTCATCAGCAGCATCTGGCGCGCGCGGCGCTTCGCCGGATCCTCGTCCGACTGCCAGCGCCCGGCGCCCGCGTGGCAATGCGCGCAATCGACGCCCAGCCACCGCGTCATCAGCGACATGATGGGCAGCAGGCGCCCGGCCGTGACGTCGTCGAACACTTGCACGTTGGCGTAGATCTCGTTTGCCGGACGCTCGGCGTCGCCGGGCAGGAGAGGTGTTGGCCGCGGATCCGGCAGGTGGGCGGCGGGGAGCGCGGGGGCCTCCGGAACCGCCTTCCCCAGGTGGCAGGTGAAACAGGTGACCACCGGCTCGCCGCCGAACAGATCGAGGTTGATGCGCGCGGTCATTCGCATCATCTCGCGCGCGCGGAGCTTCGGCTTCTTCTCGTCCGACGGGAAGTCGTCCTGCACGTGGCACTCCCGGCATTCGAGGCCGACGTTCGCTTTCATCGACTGCATCGCCGCCATGAACCGCTCGCTGGAGATGCCGGCCAGCGCGCGCACGTTCTTGAAGGTGCGGCGCGCGGGCCGGGCGCGCACCTCGGCCGGCCAGGTCATCCCGCGCGGCATTTCCACGCCCGCCGCGGTGAGGACGCTGGCCGCGTCGCTGGGCGGCGGCGGCGCGGCGGGAGGGAGCGCGCGGCAGGCGCCGAGCAGCAGCAGTGGAAAGCCAAGGAGGAGACGAGTGGGCACGGAGGACCTCGCGCCCGCGAGCCTACGGCGCGCCGGTCGAGAAACCATGCTCCTGGGACGCGACGTGGCCTGGGTGGGACGGACCGCGAAACCGCTGGGTCAAACCATCCCGCCGAGCAGACGCCGCAGGGTGTCGCGGTACGTCCGCGAGAGCGTGAGGAGCGTGCCGTCGAGGAGCACGATTCGATGGTCGCCGCCGAGGAGCGGCCGCAGCTCGCGGACGCGTTCGGCGTTGACGAGAGTCGCGCGGTGGACGCGCAGGAACCCCGGCAGCCTCGTTTCGAGCTGTGCGAGCGTCGCGCGCAGCAGGTGCACCGAGGCCCCGGCGTGCACCTCCGCGTAGTTCCCGGCGGCGCCCACCCAGTCGATCTCCGCCACCGGCACGAGCACGACCCGGCCCCGATCCTTCACCGCGACGCGGTCGCGCTGCTGCGCCAGCGACCCCAAGAGCCGGAGCAGCCGCGCATCGGGCCCGCCGCGGATCCGTTCCTTCGCGCGCGCGACGGCCTCGCGGAAGCGCTCGGGGGTGAACGGCTTCAGCAGGTAGTCCACCGCGTGCACCTCGAAGGCACGCACGGCGTGCTCCTCGTACGCGGAGACGAACAGCATCGCGCGCGGGCGCCGCTCGGGCCGGACGCGCTCCAGCGCCGACAGGCCGTCGAGGCCGGGCATCTGGACGTCGAGGAAAAGCAGATCCGGAGAGAGCTGCTCGATGGCTTGCGCGGCCGAAAGGCCGTCGCCGCATTCGCCGACGATGTCGACCTCGCCGTCCTGGGCGAGGAGCCCGCGGATCCGCCGCCGCGCGAGCGGCTCGTCGTCCGCGAGTAGCGCGCGCACCCTCACGCCGCCTCCCCCGCGATCCGGTAGGGAATCGTCAGGGTAGCCCGCACGCCGCCGCCGGGCCTCGCGTCGACGGTGATCCGCTGCCCTGGGCCGTATAGACGCAGGAGGCGCTCGCGCGTCGCCGAGAGGCCCACTCCCTCGCGGATCTGTCCGTGCAGGCCGGGCCCGTCGTCGCACACCTCCAGGCGCAGCATGCCGGCGTCGTGCACCGCGCTGATCGCGATCCGCCCCGGCGTGGCACGCTGCGCGATTCCGTGCCGGACGGCGTTCTCCACCAGAGGCTGCAGTACGAGGCTGGGCAAGCGCGCGTCCAGGGCGGCTTCGTCCACCTGGAAGTCCACCTGTAGTCGATCGGGGAACCGCGCCTGCTCGATTTCCAGGTAGCCGCGCACGAACTCCACCTCGTCGCGCAGCTGCACCTCCTGGCCGGCTCCCGCCTTGAGGGCGGCGCGGAGCAGCTCGCCGAGGCGCCCGATCATGCGGTCCGCGCTGGCCGGGTTCAAATGGACGAGCGCGGAGATGGCATTCAGCGTGTTGAAGAGGAAATGGGGCTGCAGCCGCGCCTCGAGCGCCTGCAGCCGCGCGAGCGCGAGGCCCGTCTCGAGCTGCGATGCTCGCAAGGCCACCCGCCGCAACGCCACGAGATGCGCTCCGGCGACGATCGCGGCGTAGGTGAGCAGCGTGGGATGGAAGTCGGCGAGCCAGAAGCGGCTCGGCCGGTGGAAGACGAGCGACCGGATCTGCGCGTCGAGCCAGAGCTTGACGGCGACGAGCGCGGCGGCAGCCAGCGCATGCCAGGCGAGCGAGCGCGCCAGGCGACCACGCTCCAGCGGGAAGCGATCGGCGAGGGCGAGGATGGGAGGCGTGAACAGCGCCCAGGTGCCCCAGCCGCACAACGAGGCGGCCACGACGGTGCCGAACGACGGTTGCGCGCCATTGCCGTACTGGGCGTACGTCACGTAATTTTGGGTGGCGAAGAAGAGCGCGACCAGCGTCCAGACGGCCAACCATCCCGTCCAGGTGAGCAGCCGCGCGCGCACGCTTGCATGCTGCGCGGATCGGCGTTGCGAGGGCAAGCGGCGCGCGACCCTGGACGTTCGTCTTCCTGATCCGACTTGGCTCGTATTGCGCCACGAGCCGATCAGGGGGCTTGGTACCGGCCAGTTCACGCAAATCGGATGATCGTGCCGAACCACTCGGCAGAGTGCGGCCGCGAGCCGCGCGCGGAGGATCCATGAACGCTCCTCGATGCCCCATCTCGATCCACCTCGCGTCGGCCATTCTTCTCTCGGTGGCGGCGGGAAGCGCGCTCGCCGATCCGTTCGTCCTCGCCACCGGTCGCCGCGATCCCCGCATCTACGCCATCGATCTGAAGGCCGCGCTTTCGCCGCGGAACAACGGCACCCCGAACGCGATCGTGAGCCGTTCGCACACCTCGCCCCGACACCTCGACGGAAGGCGTCTCGGCGACCCCGCGAACATCGTGCTCAGCGAGGACCAGCGCACGGCGTTCGTGATGAACCACCACGGCGCCGTCGACAATGCGGAATTCCTCCAGCACGGCGGGCGAGCCAGCGTAGCCGTCATGGACGTCCGCAAGATGCTGGATCGGAAGTTGGACGACACCGCCGCCGCGCTCGAGCACGTTTTCGACGCCGGCTGGTTCGGAGGAGTGGGCCTCGTCGTCCTCCCCGATCTGATCGTCGCCGGCTATTCGGAGAGCTGGCTGAGCGAGGACGGCTCGAATCGGATCGGGTTCATCGATCGCCGGACGGGCGGCCTGGTGGGCCAGATCGAGATGGCCCTGGTCGGACCGGGAACGCGGCAGCTCACCTCTCCGTGCCCGACGTTCCCGGTGCCGTTCGTGTCTCCGACACCGCCTCCGCTCGTCCCGTTCCTCTCTCTCGACCTCGCCTTCGGTTGCTGGGCCGACCCGGAAGGCCTGGCGCTCGCGCACGGAAGCGACGGCAAGCCCTATCTCGTGTCGGGGAACGGAGGGACCGAGGACATCTCGATCATGGACCTGGACAAGGCGCTCTCGGGCGTCCCCGTCGTCGAGGTCGCGCCGCGCATCCCGGTGCAGACGGGCCCCTTCGGCATCAAGGCCAGCCCGAACGGCAAGTTCGTCGCCGTCACTGCCCGCGAGAGCAACCGGGTCGATTTCGAAGGAAACACGATCTCGATCATCGACATCGACCGGGTCGTCGCCAATGCCAGGTTGCCGAAGCCGATCGCCGGACCAGAGACGCGGGTACGCGTCGGGAACGGCGAGGACGAGAAGACCGGTGGAGCGCGACCGTTCAACGTCGCCTGGACCCCCGACGGCAAGAGCATCGTCGTCGCCAATTTCCGGACCAACAACGTCTCCATCGTCGATCTGAAATCGGCGCTCGCGGGCGCACACCGCCTCGACGGGGAGGTGGCGCGGATCCCGCTCACGCGTCCGGACGGCGGACCTTCGCGCCCGAAAGGAATCGCGGTGACCTCGGACGGCCGCTACGCCGTCGTGTCGGGCGGCGCCCGGCAGGCGCCGACCGCTCCCGCCAGCGGCACCGTCTTCGTCGTCGATCTCCGGTCGCGCAAGCAAATCGCGACGGTCACCGGCGTCGGCAACGATCCATACGGCCTGACCATCGTCGACCACGTCGACGAGGATTGAGAAGGAGGATCATCCCATGACGCGGAAATGCTGCTGGACGCTTGCACTGTTGGTCGCGGTTTCGATCGGCGCCCCGGCCGCGCGCGCCGGGGACGGCGGGCGCAACGGGGGAGCCGTCAAGCTCCTCACCACGGTTCCGATCCCCTCCACCGCCAAGGAGCCGAACCATCTGGTCGTCTTCGACATCAGCTTCGTCGACCCGGCCACGCAGCTCTATTACCTGGCCGACCGTTCCGACAAGGCAATCGACGTCGTCGACGCGAAGAGGAACGTCTTCGTCAAGCAGATCAGGGCCAACTTCAAGGGTTTCACCGGCAGCAACGATACCTCGGGCCCGAACGGCGTCGTCGTCTCGGGGCACTTCCTCTTCGTGACCGACGCGAACAGCCGCGTCGTCTCCATCGATCTGCGCACCGACAAGGTGATCTCCGACGTGTCCACCGGTGGGGCGCCCGGGCTGCGCGCCGACGAGCTCGCTTATGACCCGCAGGACGGGGTCCTCCTGCCCGTGAACAACGCCGACAGCCCGCCCTTCGCCACGTTGATCAAGGTTGACAAGCAGACCGGCAAGCTCACCGTCGGAACGAGGATCACCTTCAAGGAGGCGACGAACGGCGCCGAGCAGCCCGTCTGGGACGCCGCGCTGCGCAGGTTCTTCATCTCCATCCCCGAGCTGAATGGCGACGGGGGCAGCGGACCTGACGGGGCCGTGGGGGTGATCAATCCGAACGGCACGTCGGGCACGCCGGAGAAATTCCTGCCCGTCAAGTTCTGCCAGCCGGCGGGTCTCGCCCTGGGCCCGAACCAGGATCTGCTGCTCGGCTGTAGCGTGGTCTTCGATACCGCCGGCAAGCAGTGGAGCGCCTCGGACCCGAACACCGCGGCGCCCACGCAGATGATCATGGACGCGCGGTCGGGGAAGATCGACTCCGTCGTCAAGGGCGTGGGCGGCTCCGACGAG
>JBJMQJ010000385.1:0-11958 GCA_045802765.1 Myxococcales bacterium | reverse complement strand
CCTCCACCACGATGTCGTAGAAGCGCGTCGGCCGCATCCGCGGCAGCGTGGCCATCTGCGCGCGGGACTCGACCTGGAACACGCCGACGGTGTCCGCCTTCTGCAAGAGCTCGTAGACGGCGGGATCGTCCGGAGGGAGCTGCGCGAGGTCCACCGCGACGCCCTCGTGCGCGCGCACCAGCGGGACGGCCTGCTCCAGGACGGCCATCATGCCCAGGCCGAGCAGGTCGACCTTGATCATGCCCAGGTCGGCGCAGTCGTCCTTGTCCCACTGCACCACCACCCGCCCAGGCATCGAGGCGGGCTCGAGCGGCACCACCTCGTCGAGCCGCGTCTTGGCGATCACCATGCCGCCCGAGTGTTGCCCGAGGTGGCGCGGCAGTCCGGCCACCTGGCGGCACAGCGTGAGGAAGAGCTGCACCCGGCGGTCGTCGCGCGCGAAGCCCGCCTCCGCGGCGCGGTTCGCCAGGTCATCATGCTCGGTTACGAACTCGAAGTGCGGCAGGAGGTGCGAGAGGCGATCCAGCTCGGCTTGCGGGAGCCCCAGCACCTTGCCGATCTCGCGCGAGGCCGAGCGCGCGCGGTAGGTGATCACGTTCGCGGTCATCGCCGCGCCGGCCTTTCCGAAGCGCTGGTAGACGTGCTGGATGACCTTCTCGCGCTGGTCGCCGGAGGGCAGATCGAGGTCGATGTCCGGCCAGCACTTCTGCCCGCGCACGGCATCGGATGACTCCGTCTCCGGCTCCGCCCCGCGCCGCGGCGGAGCCGCGTCGCTCCGTCTCTCTTCGGACAGGAAGCGTTCGAAGAGGAGCCCCATCCCGACCGGGTCGACGGCGGTGATGCCGAGCGAATAGCAGACCGCGCTGTTCGCCGCCGACCCGCGCCCCTGCACCAGGATCCGCTGCTGCTCGCAGAACTGCACCAGGTCGTGGACGATGAGGAAGTACCCGGCCAGCCCGAGCTTCGCGATGAGGGACAGCTCCCGCTCGATCTGCGCCACCGCCTTGGGCCAGCGAGCGCTGGTGGGTCCCCCGTAGCGCGCACGGGCGCCCTCCAGCGTGCGGTGCCACAGCTCGCCGTCCAGCGTGGTCGCGTACTGCAGATGCGGATCGGGAAACTCGTACCCCAGGTCCTCGAGCGTGAAGGCGCAGCGCTCCGCCACCGCGCGCGTGTTGCGGACCGCGTCGGGCAGATCGCGGAACAGCGCCGCCGCCTCCGCGGCCGGACGGACGTGGCGCTCGGCGTTGCGGCAGAGCGCGCGGCCGGCTGCATCGAGCGTGGTCTTGAGCCGGATGCAGGTGAGGGCGTCATGGAGCGGCTTGAGCTGCGGCGTAGCATGGCGGATCCCGCCGCCGGCGACGACGCGCAGGCCGCGCGCGCGCGCCGCGTCCAGGCGGCGGCGGTTCTCGCGTTCCTCCGCCGGGTCGAGGTGGCGCTGCACCTCGGCGTACACGGCCTGCGTGCCGAGCGCGCCCGCCGCCGCGACCAGCTCGTCGGGGGTGCCGGCCGACAGCGCGACGAGCCCGCGGCGGAAGTCGGCGAGCTGCGGGAGCGTGACGCGGCACTCCCCTTTCTCGCGGCCGTCGTGGCCCAGGGTGAGCAGCCGGCAGAGGTTCTTGTAGCCCTGGCGATCCTCGCACAAGAGCGCCAGCATGCCGGCGCCTTCCACTTCCAGCTCAGCCCCGACCAGCGGGCGCACGCCGGCGTTGCGCGCCGCCGTGTGGAAGCGCGGCGCTCCGTAGACGCCGCCCACGTCGGCCAGCCCGAACACGGCGTGCCCTGCCTCGGCGGCCGCGGCGGCGAGATCGTCGGGAAGCGACGCTCCGTGCAAGAAGCTGAACGCGCTACGCGCGTGCAGCTCGACATAGTCAGCGGCCGCCGGCGGCCGCCGCCCGGCGGGCCGCGGTGAAACTTCCATCGACCCGAACGGCGCCAGCGACGGCCGCGGCGCCGGCGTCTCGACCAGATCGTCCGCCGGGTACGGGCCCAGCCGCGCCTCGGGAGGCGTACGGTCGCGCAACACGTCGGCGAGGGGGTCGATCTGCCGCTCCCGCGCCAAGCGGATCGGGCAATCCGCGTCCTGTTTGCGGTCAGTCATAGACCGCCTCGATCCACCAGGCGCCCGACGACAGCTCGCGAGAGGCGCGCAAGAGCAGCCCGCCCGCGACTTCCAGATCGTACGAGTCGAGCGCGACCGGCGCGTCGGTCCACCACTCCGCCACCGTGCGCCAGGGGCCCGCGCTCGCCACCACGCGCCCGCCCAGCGCGCCCTCTCCGATCACCAGGAGCGGCCTGCCGGTCTCGTCGCAACGCACCTCCGCGGTGCGCGGCGGCCGCAAGGCGCGCGCGACCAGCTCGAGCTGCGCGGCGGGCGGCGCCTCGGGCACGCCGGGAGGAGGCGGCGGCGCGAAGCGACCCACCTCCGCGGCGAACGGCGTCCAGCGGTCGGGGACGACGGGTCGTCCGACTCGATCGGGACCGACGAGCGCGGACAGCCGCGCCACCGCCGCCGCGAGCTGCACCGGGCTCGCGCCGCGCGCGCCGAAGAGGGGGAGCTGATCGAGCACCTCGGGGACCGGCACGGCGCTGAGCCGCACGGCGGTGACGCCCGCGGCGGGCGGCCGCCCCTCGACGAGCAGCCGCAAGAGCTGGAGCAAGGGCCCCACCTCGCGCGAAGGCGCCGCGAGGTCCACCGCCCGATCGTCCCAGGACCCGTCCGCGAGCCGTAGCCGGAGCAAAAGCTCGCGCGCCATCAGGCCGCGGGCCCGCAGCCGCTGCGCCAGACGGTCGAGCAGCGCCTTCCAGAGGAACAGGAGCGGCTCGATGGATTGCGCGTCCCACTCCAGCTCCTCGCCCTCCTCGAAGCGCGCGGGCGGCGGCCGCGGGGCGAGAGCGGAACCATCGTCGCCTTTCGCCAGCCGCCACAGCAAAGCTCCTTCCGAGCCGAGGCGCGCGGCGAGAGGACCCGGCGGCAGGCGCGACACCTCGCCCAGCGTGTGCAAGCCGAAACGGCGGAGCGTCTGTTGCAGCTCGTCAGGAAGATCGAGCGCGAGGAGCGGCAGCCCGGCGAGAAAGGCAGCCTGCTCCTCGGGCGCGACCACGCGGAACGCGCCGCCCCCCACTCCCTGTGGCGTCGGCTCGAAGGTCAGGTCCGGGGCCGCCGCTCGCGCGGCGAGGAGCGCTATGGACTTCCCCGCCGCGACTCCCACGGCCGCTCGAATCCCGACGCGCTCGGCCGCCGCGACGAGCGCGCGCGCCACGCCGCGGTCGTCGCCGAACAGCCGCGCCAGGCCGTCGGCGTCGAGGTAGACGAGCCCTGGCGCGGCCCCCTCGCAGCGGGGCGAGACCGCCGCGGCCGCTTCCAGCGCCGCCTCCGCCGCGGCGCGCTCGCGCTCCGGCGAGGCCTGCCGGTGCACGAGCGCAGGGCACACGGCGCGCGCCTCGGCGAGCGTCTGTCCGGCCTCGACCCCCTCGGCGAGCGGCGTGGCCCCCAGGACGTGCGCGCGCCCACCCAGGTCGCCCGCCTGCACCACCGCGAGCGGCGCGCAGCCCAGGCGTGGCTCGGCGCGCACCGCCGCGCACAGCGGCAGATCGGGCACCCACAGGCAAGCGATGCGCGGCATGGCGAGTCACTGCGCCTCGAGCGGGAGGTGCAAAGGCAAAGGGCCGGAGGGGGGCATCCGCTTGTGCCGCGACACGGCAGAGATGGCGCGAACTCCGCGCAGCAACCGGCCGGGCGCGCCCGGAGGGCCGTCCCACAGCGTGGCGCCGCGCTCGAGCTCGATGGTGGCCGAGGCGAAGGTGCCCGCCTGCGCGGCGCGCCCCAATACCAGGAGCGCACCGCCGTGCTTCTCGGCGCGCCGGGCGAGCCGCGCCCAAGGCGAGGCGCCGGGCGACGGAACCTTCTTCTCGAACCGGACCACCTCGATGACGCCGCGCGGCCGGGGAGCCTTGGGCCCCGACCCGCCCAGGTCGAGCGCGACCAAGGCGAACCGCGCCTCCAGCGCGATCTCCGCGGCCCGCAGCGCCTGCACCGGATCGAGCGGGCGCGCCCACAGGAGCCTCCGCAGATCGATTCCGCGCCGCCGGGGATCGAACGCATCGGCGGGATCGATGAGCGCGCACAGCTCGCCTGCCCGGGTGGCGGCGGCCAGGGCGGCGTGGAGCAGCGCCGTCCCGCCCGCTCCGGCCGGCGCGACGATCTCGTGCAGCTGCCCCCGGGCGAGCCCCCCGCCCAGCGCCGCGTCGAGCTTCTCGATGCCCGTGGAGAGTGGCCGCGAGACCGGCGGAGACAGCGCGGGCGCCCGTCGAACTTGCCCCGTCCGCAACAAATCGTCGAGCGCACGTGGGTCCTTCGGTAGCCGGCGCGCGGGAAGGGTCACACCGGATCGATCTAGCTAAACATCGGTTCAGGTGCAAGCCCTGGCCTATCTCCCGAACTGAAAAACAGATCACCGCGAAGGGCGCGAAGAGCGCGAAGTTTTTTCTCAAAGAGATCTTCGCGCGCTTCGCGCTCTTCGCGGTGATCTTTGTTGTCGTCACTCGAGCGAGTTTTGGGGGTAGTCTGCACGCGTGGAGTTCGAGGGATTTCCGCGGGAGGGGCTCGACTTCCTCGCGGAGCTCGGCAGGCACAACGACCGCGACTGGTTCGAGGCGCACCGCGTCGTCTGGGACGAGCAGATCGTGCCCGCGATGCTCGCCTGGTGCGGCGCGCTGTGCGAGCGGCTCGCCGACCTGATGCCGCGGCTCGTCTTCGTGCCGCGCGTCGGCGGCAGCATCTACCGGCTGAACCGGGACATCCGCTTCTCGCGCGACAAGAGCCCCTACAAGACCCACGCCGCCGCCCTGCTCTGGGAGGGCGGCGACAAGCACGACGCCCCCGGCGTGTACCTGCACATCTCGCCCGAGGAGGTGATCGTGGGCGGCGGCATGTGGATCTTCGAGCAGGAAGGCAGGCTTGATCGGTACCGCAAGCTGCTGCAGGACGACCGCAGCGCGGACCGCCTGGAGGCGGCGATCGCGCACGCGCGCAGATCCGGCCTGAAGATCGAGTCGGCCGAGCAGCTCCAGCGGCCGCCGCGCCCGTTCACGGCGGACCACCCGCGCGCCGAGCTCTCCCGCTACAAGGGGCTCACGGTGGGAAAGCGGATCGCGCCGGGCGCCTGGCTCCACTCGAGCGAGGCGCTCCGCCGCAGCGAGGCCGCCGCCCGCGCCTACGCGCCGCTGCACGCCTGGCTGCGAGACGAGCTGTGCAGATGACGAGCGGACGGCCGAGACTTCACGAAAATGGTGCGGATAGCGGGGCCTCTGCGCGCGTGCCGGGTCGGCGCGGCGCCCGGCCAGCGCGACGACTCGGTGTCGTCCAGTCCGACTCACCAGAACAGGAGGTAGCTGTTCGCCACCATCGCGAGGCCGGCCAGGCCGCACAAGATCGCCGCGACCCACAGCTCCTTGCGCCTGGCGCTCGACGCAACGGTGGAGAGCACCACGCCGGCTTGCAGCACCACGAACGCGTACTGGAAGCGGTCGCCCTGCTTCTGGTGGCGCGCCTTCGCCGCGTCGATCGTCTCGGCGCGCGCCTTGATCTCGGCCAGCTCCGCGTCGTAGCGCTTCGCCGCCGCCGAAGCCTGTGCCTCCAGCTGCGCCAGCGCCGGCAAGAGCTCCGGTCGTCCCGCCGCGAGCGCCCGCTCCATCTCCAGCTGGCCGGTGCTGATGTGCTTCTTGATCGACTTGGCCTGGTAGTAGCTCCACTGATCGCTGGCTTCCGCCTGCGAGAGGATGGTGTGCGAGAACTGGCTCGCGTACGCGCCGGACGCGACCGCCGCGAGCACTGCCAGCACCGCCGTCGTCCGCGCTGTGTGATCGGTCCATCTCCGGCCCGCCGACTCGGAGTCGGTTGCGGCCGCCTCCGCGGCGAGCTTGTCTGCCGGAATCGCCATGGCGGCGATGCTACCGCCGCCCGCCCGGTGGACGGAAGCTCTTGGTCGGCCGCCAGGCCGGGTGCTAGCGTACTTTTCCGCACCTCGGACATTGCGACCATGCAGGCACGGTTCGGCCGCTACGAGCTCCTCAAGCGTCTCGCCGGCGGCGGCATGGGTGAGGTCTACCTCGCGCGGCAGCGCGGCCTCGGTGGGTTCCAGAAGCTCCTGGTGATCAAGACCCTGCTCCCCCACCTCTGCGAGGACGAGGAGTTCATCGCGATGTTCACGGACGAGGCGCGGCTGTCCGCGCAGCTCATCCATCCGAACATCGGCCAGGTCTTCGAGTTCGACGAGATCGGCGGGACCTACTACATCGCGATGGAGTACCTGCGCGGCGAGGATCTCCGCCGGCTGTTCCGCGCCTGCCACGAGCAGGGCAGGCCGCGGCCCGTGCCGCTCATCTGCCGCATCGTCGCCGATGCGGCCGCCGGGCTCGCCTTCGCGCATTCGCTGCGCGACGCGGGCGGCCGGCCTTACGGGATCGTGCACCGCGACATCTCTCCGCAGAACATCCTGGTGACGCTCGACGGCGGCGTGAAGATCATCGACTTCGGCATCGCCAAGGCGGCGGGCCGCGCGCAGCACACCCGCACCGGCGCGCTCAAGGGGAAGTGCAGCTACATGAGCCCGGAGCAGGCGTCGGGCGAGCCCGTCGATGCGCGCGCGGACATCTTCGCGCTCGGGATCGTGCTGCACGAGCTGCTCACCGGACGTCGCTTGTTCAAGGCCGAGGACGACGTGCAGACGCTCGCGCGCGTGCGCGAGTGTCGCGTGCCGGCGCCTTCGGAGATCGACCCGGGGATCGATCCCGGCCTGGACCCGATCGTGCTCAAGGCGCTGGAGAGGGAGCCCGCGCGGAGGTACGCCAGCGCGCAGGAGCTGCGGCTCGCCCTGGAGGACTGGCTCATCGAAGGACGGCGGAGCGCCTCCAGCGCGCATCTCGCGGAGTTCCTCAAGGTGATCTACGCCGACCGGCTGGAGAGGGAGGCGGGCGAGGCGACCGCGGAGCTGCCCACGCCGGCGACGCGGCGCACGCCGACCGGATCGGCGCGCGCGAGCGGCACCGGCTCTCCGGTGCGCACCGGAAGCGCTCCGCATCCGGCCGGCCGGCGCGGGGCGACGGTCGTGGCCGCCATCGCCGCCGCGGTGATCGCCGTCGCTCTGGTCGCTTTCTTCGCGGCGCGCCCGCCGGCGCTACCGCCTGCGGCAGCGACGGTCGCCGTCCAATCCACTCCCGAGGAGAAGCCGCCGCTGCGCAACGTCACGGTGGTGCTCAAGACCGAGCCTCCCGGAGCAGCGATCGCGGAGCGCGGAACGCTCCTCGGCACCTCGCCTCATGTCTGGACCGCGACGCCGGGTGAGCACCAGCTCACCTTCCAACTCGCGGGCTACCGCGACGCCACGCAGGACTTCGTCGCGGACCGGGACGGCCAGCAGATCCTGGTGCGGCTGCCGCCGCTGCGTCCGGCGCGGCGGGTGGTGAAGGACCCCGCCATCAAGGCGGAGCGCTGAGTGGCAGCGCGAGCGGCGCTCGCGGCGGTGCTGCTCTGCGCGCTGCTGCCGTGCGCCTCTGCACGGGCGGACTCCGTCGCCGACGAAGCGGATTTCCGGTTCCACCGGGGCGTGGACCTCTACGCTCGCGGGCGGACCGAGGACGCGCTCTCGGAATTCCTCGCCTCCAACCGGCTGGTGCGCAATCGCAACGTCATCCAGAACGTCGCGCGCTGCTTCGAGCGGCTGCGCATGTACAACGAGGCGTGGCGCTGGTACTCGGAGCTGCTCGCCGAGCCGTTGCCGGAGAGGGACCGGCGGGATCTCGCCGCGGCGTTGGAGCGCTTGCAGCCCTCGCTCGCGTTGCTCCGGGTGTTCAGCGACCCGCCCGGCGCGACGGTGTACGTCGACCGCAGGGACCTCGGCGCCCGCGGGCAGACGCCGGTAACGCTGGCGCTGCCGCCCGGTCGCGCGACCGCCATCGTCGAAACCTCCGGGCACAAGCCGGCCGAAGCGCGCGTGCAGCTGGAGATCGGCAAGCTGTCGCTCTTGCAGCTCGCGCTGCCCCGCATCGAAGGGGAGATCGAGGTCGAGGGGACGCCGCGAGCTTTCGAGTTGCGCATGGACGGATCCGACGCGCCGGTGCAGCTCGCAGCCAGCGGGCGGGCGCGCGTGCCCGTGGGCCGACACATCCTCTACGTCAGCGCGCCGGGCCACGCCGCGCAGCAGCTCGCGGTCGAGGTGCCTGCCGAGGCGAGCACCCGGGTCTCGTTCAAGCTGCTCGCGCTGCCCCCTCCCTCCGGCACGCTCATCGTGCGCGCCAACGTCGACGGCGCGCTCATCCGCGTGGACGGCAAGGAGATGGGCTTCACGCCTTCCGTGATCGACAACGTCGCGGCGGGAAGCCACCGGATCGAGGTGCTCGCCGACGGCCGCGAGCCCGCCAGCGAGCGGCTCGAGGTGGAGGCGAACGTCCGGCGGCCGGTGGACGTGAAGCTGCGCTACGCCGTCCCACGCGTCGTCGCGGCGGAGAAGTCGCTCACCCAGGCGCAAGACGCGCCGGCATCGGTCACCGTGATCACGGGGGAGGAGATCCGCGGCTTCGGATACACGACGCTGTCGGAAGCGCTTCGCTCGGTGCGCGGGTTCTATACGAGCTCCGACCGCGACTACGACTCGACCGGCGTGCGCGGCTTCTCGACCCCGGGCACGTACAACAACCGCATCCTGGTCCTATCCGACGGGCACGCGACGAACGACGTATCGGTGGGACAGGGCGCGGTCGGGCGCGACTTCGACGCCGACCTCTCCGGCGTGGAACGCATCGAGATCGTGCGCGGGCCAGGCTCGGTGCTCTACGGCAGCGCGGCGTTCTTCGCGGTGGTGAACGTCGTGCACCGCACCCCTCGCGACGGGCGGCACGCCGAGGTCGGAGCGCAGGTCGGCACCCTCGGCGAGAATACCGGACACGCCATCGCCTCGTGGGCGTCCCGGGTTGGCTCGATCTGGGCGCGGGCGAGCGGCGCGGACCTCGCTGGCGAGCCGGTCTTCGCCTCGCCCGCGGCGAGCGGCCCGGCGGCCGGCTTCGCGAGCGGCCTCGACGGCGAGCGCGCGGGGCATGTCGACCTGCGCGCGCGCACCGGCGAGGTGACGCTGTCCGGCTCGTACAACTGGCGGCGGAAGGCGGTCCCCACCGCGGCCTTCGACACCGTCTTCGCAGCGCCGGGCACGCAGACGACGGACCAGCGCGGGTTCCTCGAAGCACAGGTCGCGCACGTCTTCGCGAACGGCCTCGCCATCGACGCGCGCGCCGCATTCGATGCCGAGCGGTACCGCGGCGACTGGCAATACCGGGGCGCCGGACCGGGCTACGACTCGAGCCTGGAGAACTGGGGCACCGGCGAGCTGCGCTTGCGGCTCCCCGTCATGGGCGGCCACCGCGTCTTCGTGGGCGCCGAGATCCAGGACCGGTTCCGCATCCACGTGCGCGCGGTCACTCCGGGCAAGCAGACCTTCGACAACGGCCCCGGCAACCCGGCCGGCGCTCCCGACAGCGAGGTCATCTACAGCGCGTACGCCGGCGACGACTGGCGTATCTCGCCGCGCCTGCTGCTGGACGCGGCCGTGCGCATCGACGACTACGCCGATTCGTTCGGCGCGGTGGTGAACCCGCGCATCGCGCTGATCGCGCAACCCTATGCCGCGGGCACCACCAAGCTGCTCTTCGGCCGCGCCTTCCGCGCCCCCGGGATCTACGAGCGCTTCTTCAACGACGGCGGGGCCTCGCAGATCGCCGCGCAGGATCTGCGGCCCGAGCGGGTGACCACCTTCGAGGTCGAGCACTCGCACCAGGTGAGCGACGAGGTCTCGTTGCTCGTCACCGGCTACTCGAGCCGCATCGAGAAGCTCATCCGCGCCGCGCCCGCGGGCACCCTTGCCGACGGCACGGTGCTCAGCCAGTTCCAGAATCGCGAGGGGTTCGTGCACGCAGCTGGCGCGGAGGCGGAGGTGCGCTGGACGGCCGGTCCGGGGGTCCTCTTCTCCGCCTGGTACGCGTGGAGCCTGGTCCGGGACGACACCGGGACGGCCATGTTCCAGGGCGCCGCCATCCCCAATTCGCCCCAACATACCGGGGCGGTCCGGCTCCTGTATCCGATAGTGCCGCAGGCGCTCTCCGTGTCGGCGGAGGTGGTGTACGGCGGCCCGCGGCACACGGTGGCAGATTCGACGGAGCCCGACCGGCTGGTGGGCGAGTCGTTCCTGTGGAACGCAGGCCTCTCGGGCGAGTACGCCCGCTGGAACCTTCATTACGGCGCGTTCGTCTACGACCTGCTCGACCAGCGCGTGTCGCTGCCCGGCGGACCCGAGATCCCGTTCCCCGGACACGCGGTGCCGCAGATCGGGCGCACGCTGCGCCTGCAACTCGGGGCGTCGTTCTGATGCTCTTCCTCGGCAAAGACGAGGTGGAGGCGGCCGGGCTGCGCATGCCCGAGGTCGTGGACATCGTCGCGGCGACGCTCGACGACAAGGCGGCCGGGCGGGTCGAGCTGCCGCCCAAGCTCGGCCTCGCGCCTCGGCCTGGCGCCGTGCTGCACGCGATGCCGGCTCGGGTCGGCGACGCCCTGGGGATGAAGTGGATGGCGTCGTTCCCCGAGAACCGCGCGCGCGGTCTACCGGCGACCGCCGGCATCGTCGTGCTGAACGACCCGGCGACGGGTGCGCCGCGAGCAGTCCTGGACGCGGACTGGATCACGACGATGCGGACCGGCGCCGTCGCCGGAGTCGCGGCGCGGATGCTGGCGCGCCCGGGCGCTGCGGTCGCCGCGATCCTGGGACCTGGTCGCGTCGGCGCGGCGGCACTGCAGGCCCTGCAGCTGACGCTGCCGGGACTACGGACCGTGCGCGCATGGGCGCCGCGAAGCGAGACGGCGCGACGCTTCGCCAACGAGCACCGGGTGGAGGCGGCCGCCACCGCGGAAGAGGCGGTGCGAGGGGCGGACGTGATCGTCAGCGCGGCGCCCTGGCCCGGCGGTCCGGCTCGCGTCGAGCCTGGCTGGCTCGCGCCGGGCGCCTTCGCGTGCTCCCTCGATTACGACGCCACCTTCACCCCTGCCGCCGCGGCCGCCTTCGACGTTCGCGTGACCGACGACGTGGCGCAGATGGACCTCGCCCGCGCGAAAGGCTCCTTCCCCGACTGGCCCCGCTTCTCCGAGCTGTGCACGGCCCGCCGCAAGGACCCCGTTCAGCGGATCCTCTGCACCGCGCTGGGCCTCGCCATCTTCGACATCGCGCTCGCAACCAAGGTGGTCGACGCCATCGCGGCCGCGAAAGGGACGGCGCCCTCTGCGTGAAACGCCTTTTCACTCTTCGGACTGTTCCTGCTCCTGTTCGGCCAGCTTGGCCCGGAGGAGGTCCCCGAGGGTGCCGAACCCCTTGCCGGGAGGTGGGGCCTTGCGGCGGTAGGCCTCGTATTCGGCCCGTCCCTCCGAGCGCTCCGCCGAGGTGCGGGACAGGCGATAGCGGCCCCTCTCGTCGATGTCGACGATCTGCGCCTTGAACTGCGTGCCGACCGGCATCGTCTTCTGATTGTCGGAGCCGCGCGGCGTGCCCAGCTCCGCGTTGGGGACCAGCCCCTTGCCTTCCGCCCAGGAGACGAACACCCCGTACGCCTCGACGCGATCCACCTTCGCGTCGACCATGTCGCCGACCCGCGCCCGGCGGCCCGCGGGCTTCTTCTCGGGAGCGGCAGCCGCCTGCGGTTCCTCGTCGGAGACCCGCCGCAGCGCGACGCGCTTCTGCGCGTCGTCGATCGACTCCACCTCGACCTGGATGGTCTCGCCTTCCTTCACCACCTCGCGCGGGTGCTGCACGTGACGGTTGGAGAGCGCGGACACGTGCACCAGCCCGTCGACGCCCGGGAACAGCTCGACGAACGCGCCGAACGGTTGCAGGCGCGCAACCCTGCCCTGCAGCCTGATGCCCTCCT
>JBJMQJ010000384.1:0-4754 GCA_045802765.1 Myxococcales bacterium | reverse complement strand
TCTCGATTCCGAGGAAGCCGCCCCGCACGAGCCAGTCACCGGCCCCGGCGACGATGCGCCGGATCACCGCCAGCCCGCCTTCGTCCGCGAAGAGCGCCTGGTGCGGCTCGTGTGCGAGGATCTCCGGCGCCAGGCCGGCGCGATCCTTCTCCGGCACGTAGGGCGGATTCGCGACGAGCGCTTCGTACCGCGCCCTCTCGGGGAGCGCGTCGAAGAGGTCCCCTTCGAAGACGCGCACGCGTCCGGGCGCGAGCGCTTCCGCGTTCTCCCGTGCCGCCACCGCGGCGTCCGGCGAGCTTTCCACCAGGTCGGCATGCGCCGCGGAAAGCTCGGCCGCGATGGTGACGCCCACCGCGCCCGACCCCGCGCACAAGTCCAGCACGCGCGCCTGCGGCGGAATCGCGTCGAGCGCGAGGCGCACCAGGAGCTCGGTCTCGGGCCGCGGGATGAATACCCCGGGTCGCACCCTGAACGGCCGCCCGTAGAACTCCCGCACGCCCAGGATGTACGCCACCGGCTCCCGCTGCCCGCGGCGCTGCAAGAGCGGCTTGACCCGCGCCAGCTCCTCCGCCGAGAGCGGCTTGTCGAAGTCCACGTAGAGCTGCGTGCGCGAGCAGGAGAGCGCGTGGGCGAGCAGCAGCTCGGCGTCGAGGCGCGGCGACGGAACGCCCTTCTTCGCCAGCCAGTCGCGCGCCCAGGTCAACAGGGCGCGCACGGTCCACGTCTCCGCCATCACGCCTTCCGCGCTGACACGACCCGCTCGACGCCCTGCGCGTCGCGGTGGGCCCGGCAGTCGTGCAGCCCGCTCCGCTCGAGCAGCGCGATCACCTTGGCGACCTGAGACGGATCGCACTCCTGCGCGTAGGCGCCGCCGGCCCCGAGCCACTCGGGCACCTCGCCGATCAGCCGCCGGACCACGTCTAGCCCGTCGGGGCCGCCGAAGAACGAGACGTGCGGCTCGTGCTCGATGACCTCCTGGGGCAGCGGCGTGCCGTCCGGGACCCAGGGCGGGTTGGCGGTGACGAGCGCGTACCGCCCGCGCCTTTCGCGCGGCACGGGCGCGAACAGATCTCCGGCGAAGCAGCGCGCCCGGCCGGGGATGAGCCGCTCCGCGTTCTCGCGCGCCAGCTCGATCGCTTCCTCGGATACGTCGGCGAGATCCACCTGCAACCCGCGGCGCGCTCTCGCCACGCAGATGCCCGCCGCGCCGATGCCACAGGCGAGGTCGAGCGCGAAGCCCTGCGCATCGTGCGGCACCCGCTCCAGGCCGGCACCGATGAGCACGGGCAGGTCGAGCCGGGGGATGAATCCGCGCCGGTCCACCTTGAACCGGATCCCGAGGATCTCGACCGCTCCCACGATGTATCCGGTGGGCTCCAGCGAGAGGCGGCGGTGCAAGAGCCGGAGGAAGTCGCCGTGGGCGCGGGCGTCGAGCCGCTCCCGGGCCAGGTCGCCAAGCTGCGCGGGAAGGACGCCGAGCGCGTGCGCCACCAGCTCGCGCGCCTCCTGCGCGGGATCCTCGCTGAGCAGCTCGGGCGCCCGCATCCGCTCGGTAGCGGCGTCCAGAAGCTCGGCGACCGTGGGCAGGCTCACGTGGCGGCCGCCTGCGCGCCACCCTGCATCTCTCGCCGCAGCGCCTCGGCCTGGAAGTACGTCCGGCAGGCGACGATGACGTCGTCGATGTCGCCGTCCATCACCGCCTGCAGGTTGTGCCGGGTCAGCCCGATGCGGTGGTCGGTCAGGCGGTCCTGCGGGAAGTTATAGGTCCGGATCTTCTCGCTGCGGTCGCCGGTGCCCACCTGGCTGCGCCGGGCGGCGTCGCGCGCCTGCGTCTGCCTCTCCAGCTCCATCTCGTACAGCTTGGTGCGCAGCATCTTCAGCGCCATGGCGCGGTTCTTGAGCTGCGATTTCTCCTGCTGGCATTTCACCACCACGCCGCTCGGCTTGTGAGTCAGTCTTACGGCGCTGTCCGTCGTGTTCACGCTCTGTCCGCCCGCGCCGGTCGAGCGCATCACGTCCATCTGGATGTCCGCCGGATTGATCTGGACGTCCACGTCCTCGGCCTCCGGCATGACCGACACGGTGACCGTGCTGGTGTGGATGCGCCCCTGTGCCTCCGTCGCCGGGACGCGCTGGACCCGATGCACGCCCGATTCGTACTTGAGGCTCGAGTAGATCCCCTCGCCCGAGACGGTGACGGTCGCGTCCTTGATGCCTCGCGCTGCGTTCTCGCTCGAGTCCACCACGGTCGCCCGCCAGCCCTTCCGTTCGGCGTAGCGCAGGTACATGCGCAGCACTTCGGCGGCGAAGAGTCCCGCTTCGTCACCTCCGGCGCCCGCGCGCACCTCGAGGATCACGTCCCGCTCGTCGTTCGGATCCTTCGGCAGCAAAAGGATCTTGAGCTTCGCCTCCAGCTCGGCGGCCTTGGCGCGGAGGGCGGGCACCTCGTCCTTCGCCATCTGGCGCATCTCCGCGTCGCTGTCGTCCAGCGCCGCTTCGTAGTCGGCCACCTCGGCGCGGACGCGCTTCATCTCCCGGAATGCCTCCACCAACGGCTCGAGCTGGGAGCGCTCCTTCGCTATGTTTCGGAAACGCGCCGGGTCGGCAAGCACGCCCGGATCGCCCAGATCGGCGGTGAGGCGCTCGAATTTGAGCTCGATCTCCTGCAGCTTGTCATCCACGGCCCGGCCATCCGCTCCAGAGGGGTGCGGACCGTATCCGCGCACCTGCCGGAATGCAACCGCGTCAAAGCTCGGGGCGGCGCCGCGATTTTCGTTCTATAACGCCCCGTTTCGCCGACAAGGAAAGCGATGGCCCTGGACACGCAAGTCGTCTTCGCGAAGCCCGTCTCCCATGCGTGCGATCTGCTCGCCGTGCTGGTGCGCGAAGGCGCCGTCGCGGCGGGGAAGATCTCGGACGCCCACCTGAACGATCTGGACCGCGCCCTCGGCGGGCTTCTCGGCGCCGTCGCGATCCAGGAAGAGTTCACGGGCAAGGAAGGCCAGCAGCTCTCGCTGCACACCCACGGCAAGGTGGCCGCCCAGCGCGTCCTCCTCCTGGGCGTCGGGAAGCAGGGCGACCCCGACCGCGCGCGCGATGCGCTGCGAACGGCCGCCTCGCGCGCGGTGAAGGCGGCGCGTCCCGCCGGCGCGCGCACGCTCGCGCTCGTCTGGCCGCACGCGGACCCGGTCCGGCTGGAAAAGGCGGAGGGAAGCGACGACGTCGAGCGCGACGTGCAGGCGCTCGCGGAAGGCGCTTCGCTCGGCGCATACGCCTTCGACAAGTACAAGCGGGAGAAGAAACCGATCAAGCTTGCGCGCGTGCAGATCCTGGCGCGCGAGGAGCGCAGCGCGCGGCGGGGCGGCGAGGCCAGGGCGCGCGCCGGACTCTCCGCGGCGGCCCGGCTGGGCGCCCGCATCGCCGAGGCGACTTGCCTCGCCCGGGACCTGGTGAACGAGCCCGCCGGCCGGGTGACGCCGGGCGGCCTGGCCGCGACGGCGCGCGACGTGGCCCGCGAGAGCGGGCTCTCGATCCAGGTGCTCGGCCCGTCGCAGATCCGGAAGCTGAAGATGAACCTCTTCCTCGGAGTGGCCCAGGGAAGCGCCGAGGAGCCGCGGCTGGTGCGCCTGAGCTACGTCCCGAACGGCAAGGTGACCGGGAAGTCCGTCGCGCTGGTGGGCAAGGCGATCACCTTCGACTCCGGTGGACTGTCCTTGAAGACGGCGCAGGGCATGGAGGACATGAAGACGGACATGGCAGGCGCAGCCGCCGTCATCGCGGCGATGTCGCTCGTGCCGGAGATCGCGCCACCCTTCCCGGTGCACGGCTATTTTGGCGCTTGCGAGAACCTCCCCAGCGGCACCGCGTACAAGCCAGGCGACGTCCTGGTGGGACGCAACGGCGTCTCGGTCGAGGTGCTCAATACGGACGCCGAAGGACGTTTGGTGCTGGGAGACGTGCTCGCCTGGGCAGCCGAGGGCGAGCCCGCGGCCATCGTCGACCTGGCCACCCTGACGGGCGCCATCCTGGTCGCGCTCGGACCGTGGACGGCGGGCCTGTTCGCCAATGACGATGCCCTGGCGGGCGAGGTGCAAGCCGCCGCGAGGGCCGCCGGGGAGCCGGTGTGGCGCATGCCGCTGCCACCCGAGATGGAAGAGCTCATCAAGAGCCCGATCGCCGACCTCAAGAACACCGGCGGACGCTATGGCGGATCGATCAACGCCGCGCTTTTTTTGCAGCATTTCGTGGGGAAAACGCCGTGGGCCCACCTCGACATCGCCGGACCCAGCTCGCTGGACAAGGAGAAGGGCTACAACCCGCGGGGAGGCACCGGCGCCGGCGTCCGTCTGGTCGCGGAGTGGCTCCGGCGGCGCGCGGCGGATTGTCCCTGAGCGCGGAGGACCGCGCGCACGTATCTTTGCAGCGGCATGACGCCTCTCGATGACGCGAACCTGCGCCGGTACTACGACCAGCGTGCGCCCGAATACGAGCAGATCTACCTGCCGCGGGACGACCAGCACGGCCGCGAGTTGGGCGAGCTGTCGCGAGAGCTGCGCGAGACGCTGTGGGGCCGCCGCGTGATCGAGGTGGCCTGCGGGACGGGATACTGGACGGCGTGCGCCGCCGGGGTCGCGCTCCGCGTGACCGCGACGGACGCCTCGCTGGCCATGCTCGCCCAGGCGCGCGAGAAGTCGCTTCCTTCCAACGTCGAGCTGCTCGCCCGCGACGCCTACCATCTTCACGACCTGCCGGCG
>JBJMQJ010000383.1:0-12431 GCA_045802765.1 Myxococcales bacterium | reverse complement strand
GGGAGAGATCACCACGCGCTGCACGCTCGACTATCCGCGCATCGTGCGCCGCACCGTCGAGCGCATCGGGTACACCGACGGCTCGATGGGATTCGACGCGAAGAGCTGCGCGGTGCTGGTGGCGGTCGAGCAGCAGTCGCCGGAGATCGCCATGGGGGTCAATGCGGCCGGCGACAAGGAGCAGGGCGCCGGCGACCAGGGAATGATGTTCGGCTACGCCTGCGACGAGACGCCCGAGCTGATGCCGCTGCCCATCGCGCTGGCTCACCGGCTCACCCGCAGGCTCTCCGAGTGCCGCCGGACGGCGATGCCCTTTTTGCGCCCGGACGGGAAGAGCCAGGTCTCGGTCGAGTACCGCAACGGGCGCCCGTACAAGGTGCACGCGGTGGTGATCGCGGCGCAGCACGAGGACAGCGTCGCAACCGAGCACCTCCGCCAGTCGGTGAACTCGGAAGTGATCGACAAGGTGGTCCCCCCGGAGCTGCGCGCGCCGGACATGAAGCGGTGGGTGAACGCGACCGGCCGCTTCGTCATCGGCGGGCCGCAGGGCGATTCGGGCGTCACCGGCCGCAAGATCATCGTGGACACCTACGGTGGCATGGGACACCACGGAGGCGGGGCGTTCAGCGGCAAGGATCCGAGCAAGGTGGATCGCTCGGCGGCCTACGCCGCCCGCTGGGTGGCGAAGAACGTGGTCGCCGCGGGTCTGGCGCGGCGCTGCGAGGTCCAGGTGGCGTACGCGATCGGCGTCGCCGAACCGGTCAGCGTGATGGTGGAGACGTTCGGGACCCATGCGCTGCCGGAGGAACGGATCGAGCGCGCCGTGCGCGAAACCTTCAGCTTGAAGCCGGCGACCATCATCAAGGACCTCGACCTGCTCCGCCCCATCTACGAGAAGACCGCGGCGTACGGCCATTTCGGCCGCAGCGAGCCCGAATTCACCTGGGAGCGGATCGACCGCGCCGAATCCCTCCGCAGTGCCGCCGGCCTGAAAGGTACGGCCACCAGCGCCGCTTGAAGGGTGAAAAGATCACCGCGAAGCGCGCGAAGATCGCGAAGGCAAACAATTCGATCTTCGCGTGCTTCGCGCGCTTCGCGGTGATCTCCTGGAACCGAGCGAGGACCAGATGGCTGTCGCCAAGTTGAAGAAGCCGTACGACGTGAAGGACCTGAAGCTCGCCGAGAAGGGGAGGGGCCGCATCGAGTGGGCCTCGCGGTCCATGCCTGTCCTCGCCAGCATCCAGGAGCGGTTCCGCAAGCAGAAGCCGCTCGAGGGCGTGCGCGTCTCCGCCTGCCTGCACGTCACCAGCGAGACCGCCCACCTCATGCAGACCTTGCAGGCAGGCGGCGCGGACATCACCTTGTGCGCCTCGAACCCGCTCAGCACGCAGGACGACGTGGCGGCGGCGCTGGTCGAGGAGGGCATCTCGACCTTCGCCATCAAGGGCGAGGACCGGAAGACCTACTTCGAGCACATCCGGGCGGCGCTCGATCACCGCCCGCAGATGACGATGGACGACGGCTGCGACCTGGTGAGCGCGCTCCACTCCGATCGCCGCGAGCTCTTGAAGAACGTCATCGGCGGGACCGAGGAGACGACCACCGGCGTCATCCGCCTGCGCGCCATGGAGAAGTCCGGCACCCTCGCCTTCCCGGTGATCAGCGTCAACGACGCGCTCACCAAGCACATGTTCGACAACCGGTACGGCACCGGCCAGTCGACCATCGACGGGATGGTGCGCGCCACCAACCGGCTGCTCGCGGGCTCGGTGTTCGTCGTGCTCGGCTACGGCTGGTGCGGGCGCGGACTGGCGCTGCGCGCCAAGGGGATGGGCGCGGACGTGGTGGTCACCGAGATCGACCCGCTCAAGGCGCTGGAAGCGACCATGGACGGTTACCGGATCATGACCGGCCTCGAAGCGGCGAAGATCGGCGATTTCTTCTGCACGGTCACCGGGAACACGAGCGTCCTCGCCCAGGAGCACTTCGAGCGCATGAAGGACGGGGCGATCGTGGCGAACAGCGGGCACTTCAACGTCGAGATCGACATCGCGTGGCTGGAAAAGAACGCGAAGAAGCGGACGGTGCGCGAGCTCGTCGACGAGTACACGCTCAAGAACGGCCGCCGCGTCGCCGTGCTGGGCGAGGGACGGCTCATCAACCTGGCCAGCGCCGAGGGGCATCCCTCGAGCGTCATGGACATGAGCTTCGCGAACCAGGCGCTCTCCGCCGAGCACATGGCGAAGAACGGGAAGAACCTGGAGAAGAAGGTGTACCCGGTGCCCGCCGAGATCGACCGCGAGATCGCGCGCCTCAAGCTCCGCTCGATGGGCGTCAAGATCGACAAGCTGACACCCGAGCAGGAAAAGTACCTGGCATCGTGGCAGGAGGGGACGTAGAGAACGTCGCCCATGTCCGTGGTCCAGGCCATCGTCCTCGGCATCGTGCAGGGGCTCTCGGAGTTCTTGCCCATCTCCTCCAGCGCGCACCTCATCCTGGTGCCGTGGCTCTTCGGATGGCAGGACCCGGGCCTCGCCTTCGACGTGGCGCTGCACTGGGGCACGCTCGTCGCCGTCCTGGTGGTGTTCTGGCGCGACTGGATCCGGCTCATCCGGGCCGGCGCGCTGAGCGTCGTCGAGCGCCGCCTGGGAGAGGATCCGGACCGCCGGCTGTTCTGGGCGCTGTTCGTCTCTTCCATCCCCGCGGCGGTCGCGGGCAAGCTCCTCAACGAATGGGCCGAGGAGACGCTGCGGGAGCCGCTGCTCATCGCCGCGACCATGTCGGTCATGGCCGTCCTGCTCTGGCTGGCGGACCGGTACGGCGCCAAGACGCGCCGGGAAGGCGAGATGCGCATGCCGGAGGCGCTGGGGATCGGCGTCGCCCAGGCTTTCGCGCTGGTCCCCGGCGTCTCGCGCTCGGGCTCCACCATCAGCGTGGGCCTGGCGTTCGGCTTCACCCGCGAGGCCATCGCCCGGTTCAGCTTCCTCATGTCGACGCCGATCATCTTCGGCGCCGGCGTGCTGAAATTCCCCAAGATGCTGCGCGAGATGCACGCGGGGACGAGCCAGCTGGGTCCGGTGGAGCTCGTGGCCGGCCTCGTCGCCTCTGCGGTGGTCGGCGCGATCGTCATCCGCTGGCTGCTGAACTGGTTGCGGACGCGCACCTACGCGGTGTTCGTCGCCTACCGCCTGCTCGTCGCCGTGCTCATCGTGGCGCTGTGGGTATCGGGGAAACGATGACCGAACGGGCGCCGCCGCTCGCGCAGATCCGGCGCGCGCTGGCGCGGCACGCACCGCAAAAGTCCCTGGAGACCTTCCGCCCCGCCGCCGTCCTCGTTCCGCTGCTGCCGCGCCCCGAAGGCTTGCACGTCCTCTTCACCGAACGGAGCAAGGAGCTGCGTTCCCACGCCGGGCAGATCAGCTTTCCGGGCGGCGGCATCGACGACGAGGACGCGGACGCGCGCGCGGCGGCGCTGCGCGAGGCGCGCGAGGAGGTCGGCCTCGATCCAAGCCACGTCGAGGTCATCGGCCAGCTCGACGACTGCCCCACCTTCGTGACGGGCTACGTCATCCTGCCCGTCGTCGGGGTGGTCGATCCCCTCGCCTTCACCGCCGCCGGCCGGTACCCGTGGACCCCGAGCGCCGCGGAAATCGCCGAGCTCCACGAGCTGCCACTGGACGCGTTCATGGACCCGCGCAACCGGCGCATCGAGCATCGGCTCCGCGACGGGCAGCCGTACGAGCTGACCTGGTACAGCGTCGGCGGCGCGACAGTCTGGGGCGCGACGGCTCGCATCCTCCGCCAGCTGATCGAGATTGCCTCGGCGCCCGTGGAGGCATCTTGAGCACGCATGCCGTGCTGCTGGCCGGCGGCAGCGGGACGCGGTTCTGGCCGCTGTCGCGGGCGCAGCGGCCCAAGCAGTTTCTCGAGCTGGTCAGCGATCGCACGCTGCTCGCGGAGACGTACGCGCGCATAGAGCCCCTCTGCGGCCCCGCGCGCACCTGGGTCGTCTGCGGACGAGCTCACGCCGACGCGGTACGCGCGAGCCTTTCGCAGCTTCCTGCGGAGCACGTCCTCGTGGAGCCGGCCGCGCGCAACACCGCCCCGGCCATCGGGCTCGCCGCCGTCCGCGCGCTAAAGGACGACCCGGACGCGCTGCTGCTCGTCCTGCCGAGCGACCACCACATCGCGCATGCCGACCGCTTCCGCGAGGCGCTGCAGACGGCGGCGCGCGTCGCGGAGCAAGGGGAGCTGGTCACGCTCGGGATCCGGCCCACCCGCGCCGAGACCGGCTACGGATACCTATGGCGCGGCGCCGAGCGCGAGCCTTCCGTGTTCGCGGTCGAGGCGTTCGTGGAGAAGCCGGATGCGGCGACGGCGCGCATCTACCTGCAGGACCCGCGCTATTCCTGGAACGCGGGCATCTTCGTCTTCCGCGCCGAGGCGTATCTCGAGGCGCTGCGGCGGCACCTGCCCGCCGTGCACGACGGGTTGCGGCGGATCGCAACCGACCCCGCGAGCGCAGGCGAGATCTTCCCCCGGCTGCCGTCGATCAGCATCGACTACGGCGTCATGGAGCCGGAATCGACGAGCACGCGGCGCATCGCGCTCGTCGCGGCCGACGACCTGGGCTGGAGCGACGTGGGCTCCTTCGCGGCGCTGCCGGAAGTGCGCAAGCTCGATGGCCACGGGAACGCCGTGAGCGGCGACGCGCTCGCCATCGAGTGCACCGACTGCGTGGTGCTTTCCGAGGGCGGACGGCTGGTCGCCGCGCTGGGGCTCGAGGGCATGTGCGTCGTCGATTCAGGCGACGCGCTGCTGGTCATTCCGCGCGACCGCGCCCAGGACGTGCGCGCGGTGGTCGCGGCGCTCAAGGCGCGCGGCCGCGCCGACAAGCTGTAGACGGAGGCGGGCATGGCGATTCCCACACACGTCTTCCGCGAGTACGACATCCGCGGGCTGACGTCGACGGAGCTGACGCCGCAGTTCGCGGAAGCGCTCGGCCGCGGGTTCGCGGCCTACCTGCTCGACAAGAGCCCGGGCGCGCAGAGCATCGTGCTCGGGCGCGACCATCGCACCTCCAGCCCGGCGCTCGCGCGCGGGTTCGCCCGCGGAGCGCGCTCGGCGGGCGTCGACGTCTGGTCGATCGGCATCGTCCCTACCCCGCTCGCATATTTCGCTGCGAACACGCTGCCCGTGGACGGGCTCTGCATGATCACCGGCTCGCACAACCCGCCCGAGTACAACGGCTTCAAGGTGGGCATCGGGAAGAGCACGCTCGCCGGCGCCGAAGTGCAGGAGCTCAAGCAGCGCGTCCTTTCACCCACGGACAGGCCGCCCTCGCGCCATGGCATGGAGAGCGAGTTCGACGTGATCGCTCCGTATCTGCATTTCGTCACCCAGACGCTGGGCACGGCGCGCCCGCTCAAGGTGGTGGTCGACGCCGGCAACGGCACCGCCGGCGCGGTCGCTCCCCGGCTCCTGCGCGCCCTCGGCCACGAGGTGATCGAGCTGTTCTGCGAGCTGGACGGCACCTTCCCCAACCACCACCCCGACCCGACGGTCCCCGAGAACCTGCGCGATCTGCAGGAGAAGGTCCGCGCCTCGAGCGCCGATCTGGGCGTCGCGTTCGACGGCGACGCGGATCGCGTCGGGGCCGTGGACGAGAAGGGGAACATCCTCTGGGGCGACCAGCTGATGATCCTCTTCGCCCGCGATCTTCTCCCGCGGAATCCGGGCGCGGCCATCATCAGCGAGGTGAAGTGCTCGCAGACGATGTACGACGACATCGAGGCGCACGGCGGGCGCGCCATCATGTGGAAGGCGGGCCACTCGCTGATCAAGGCGAAGATGAAGGAGGAGCACGCGCTCCTGGCCGGCGAAATGAGCGGCCACATCTTCTTCAAGCATCGCTACTACGGCTACGACGACGGCATCTACTCGGCCGCGCGGCTCCTGGAGCTCCTGGCGCGCGACGGGCGGCCGCTCTCGCGCATGCTGGACGGCATTCCCAAGACGTTCTCGTCGCCGGAGATCCGCAAGGACTTCCCGGAGGAGAAGAAGTTCCAGGCGGTCGAGCGCGCCAAGGAGAAGCTGCGCAAGGCGGGCCGTACCATCGAAGTCGATGGCGTGCGCGTGATCGTCCCGGGAGGCTGGGGCCTCATCCGCGCCTCGAACACGCAGCCGCTGCTCGTCCTGCGCTGGGAGGCCGAGAGCGAGGAGAAGATGGCCGAGCTGCAGCGCCTCATCGAGGGCACCGTGGAGGAGGTGCGGAAGGAGCTGCAAGCCTGATAAGCTCTAGCTTGCGATGAGGGCGCGCGACGAAGCTTGCGTCGGCGTCGACCTGAGCGGCAGCAACGTGCGGGCCGCGGTGGTCGATGCGGCGGGCCACGTCCTCGGGCAGGAGCGCCATCGCCTGCTTTCGAAGGAGCCGCCGCAGGTCGCCGAGGCGGTGGTGCGCGCTGCCAAGACGGCGTGCGGCGCGGCCGGGCTGCCCTTCGGCGAGGTGCGCGCGCTCGGGGTCGGCGTCGCGGGCCAGGTCGAGAAGGGCAACGGAATGGTCGCTTCCGCGCCCGCGCTGGGCTGGAAGGACGTCCCCCTGCAGAAGCTCCTGCAGGCGCGGGCTTCGAAGCTGCCGATGACGCTCGCCGGCGACCTGGCCGCGGCGGCCTGGGCGGAGCGTACCGCCGGCGCGGGGAAGGGCGCCGACGATCTCCTGGTGGTGCTGATCGGAAGCACGGTCGGCGCGGGGATGGTGATCTCGGGCAAGCTGCACGAAGGCGCGAGCGGCGCGGCCGGAGAGCTTGCCCACGTGAAGGTGCACCCGAACGGCCGCATCTGCGCCTGCGGACAGCGCGGCTGCCTCGAGGCGTACGCCAGCGCGCCGAGCCTCGCCGCCTGGGCGCGCGACGACCTGCGCATCGCGGCCGCGGCGGCGCGCGCGAGCGGGAAGCAGCCCGGCCTGGGCCGCCGCCTGCTGGACCACGCGGGCGGCGATCCCGAGCGGATCACGGCGGCGGCGATGGAGAGGGCCGCCCACGAGGGCGACGAGCTGTCGAGCCGCCTGCTCGACGAGGCCGCGCGGCTCCTGGGGCAGGCGGTGGCGAACCTGGTCATCGCGCTCAACCCCGAGCGCCTGCTGCTCGGCGGCGGCCTGCTTTCCGGCTCGCCGCGCATGCGGCGCACGATCGTCGAGGCCGTCGAGCAGAACCTCTCCAGGGCCGCGCGCGCGGCGCTGCAGATCGGAGCGCCCGCGCTGGAGGACGACGCCGCCGTGATCGGCGCGGCCCTCATCGCCCGCGAAGCGCTCCGTCCTGACCCACCGCACGCTTGAGTTGACCGTCTTCCAAAGACTGTGACCCTCGTCGATCCGGCGCCTTTGGCGCCTCCACGGGGGGGGAGCTCCCTCCACCTTCGCCCCCGCAAGAAATCGGCGGTCAACCCCAATCGAGCGATGAGATTATTCGGACTTCTTCTGGTCCGACACCACGTTGCCGTTCGCGTCGCGGACGATGGTCTCCTTCGTGGTGCTCTTGCGGTCGTTCGCGGTCCCGGGCTCGTCGTGGGAGCGGGTCACCTCGCGCGTCGTGGTCGTGCCGCCCTGCGGGTTCTGCTTGGTCTCGCTGACGATCTTGCGCTCGTCCTTCACCTCGCCCCGGGACGTCTCCTTCACGTCGCTGCGCTCCTCCTCGACGCGCCGGCTGCCGTCGGCCCGCGTCTCGCTCTTGCGGTGCAGCTCGGATTTCGCCGGGCGTGCCCGGCGCGTCGCGCCTTGCGCCTGCGCGGTCTTGCGCTCCGACTTCTCCACGTGCTTCGGGTCCCGGTGCCCTTCTGTCCGGGCGTGCTCGTCGGGCGAGATGGGCCGGCGATCGTCGGTGCCGCGGCGCACGTCCGTCGGCGGCGCGGGTTGCTGCTCTTCGCCAGCGCGTGCGGGAAGCGCTGCGATCAGCAAGCCGACCGCGGCGGTGAGAATGCTGTGCATGGTGGCCTCCGTGTCCCACGGGAGCCTTTGAATGGACGGGCGTGCCCACAAGAGGCGGGCGGTCGCTCGCGCGCTGCGCGAGCGGCCGACCCGGTGACGCACGTCGAGTCAATCCAAGACGAAATGAAGCGTGTACGTGATCGTAGTAGCGACCGGCTGGCCGCCCACCCGGCCGGCGCGGAAGCGGAACTGTCGGATGGCGCGCGCGCCGGCCGCGCCGAGCCCGGCGCCGGGATCGCCGATGACGTCCACCTTGGCGAGCGACCCGTCAGCGTCGATGAGGAGCCGCAGCACCACGTCTCCTTCGACTCCGCGCTGCCGCGCGGCCTCGGGATAGAACGGACGCAGGGAGTCCGGCCGCCCTTCGACCGCCGGCAGCTCGTTGACCTGCGAGGCGGCGACGTACCGGTCGGCCTTGTACGGTTTGGCCTGCGCGGGGTCGGTCGCGGTACGCGGAGGTTGCGCGTACAGCGTGTTCCCCGACGCCACGGCGAGCGACCCGCCTTGCGAGGTCGACTCGAGCGTGATCCCGGGCAGCACCACGGGCTGCTGCTCGGTCTTCGCCGCCTCGCGCGAAGGGGGCGGCGGCGCGCCGGTCGGCGGTTGCGGCTGCACCCGCGCGGCGGGCGGCGTCGGCAGGTCTTGCGCGGGGCGCCGCGGAGCGCGCGCGGCCTTCATCGGGACGGGCTCGACGGGGGCGGGCGGCGGCGGCAAGGGCTTTCCGACGACCGCCACCTCGAGAGGGTGCTGCGGGCGCGCAGGGGGGACGGCGGGCGCGCGACCGAGCAGGACGACCAGCGCGGCGTGCAGGACGAGGGAGGCCCCGAGCAGCGCGGCGATCCTCGCGCCGTTGTTCTCGGCCCGATCCATCAACGCGCGGCGGGCTGCTCCGCCTCGATCTGGATGGCAAAGCTCGTCACTCCCGCCCCCTTGAGCACGTCGAGCAGGTGCGTCACGGCGCCGTGCGTGGCATTCCGGTCGGCGCCGACGATCGCTTGCACCTCCTCGCCGTTGTCCCGCGCCTTGCGCACGGCGACAACCAGTCCGGCGTCGTCGGTTTCCGCTCCATTCAGGTACGACTTTCCTTCCTTGGTGACGACCAGCGCGAACGTCTTGCTCACCGTCTCGCCGCCGTGCGCCGCGCGCGGCAGCTCGACCTCGATGGTCTGCTTCACGATGTAGGTCGCCGTCACCATGAAGATGATGAGGAGCACCAGCGTGACGTCCACCAGCGGCGTCACGTTGATGCCCGTGATCGCGTCCTCCTCGTCCTGGAGCTGGCCGGCCATCTACGCGCCCTTCTCGCTGGCGCGCGCGACGTGCAGACCCGCCGCGATGGCGTTCCCCAGCGACTGCGACCGACCCACCACGCGCTTGAGGAGCCGCTGATAGATGTTGTAGGCGAGCACGGCGGGAATGGCGACGAAGAGCCCCACCGCCGTGGCGACCAGCGCCTCGGAGATCCCGGCCATCACCGTGGATGCGCCCGCAGCCGCGCCGGGGTGCGCGGCGAGATCGGCGAACGCGCGGATGATGCCGAGCACGGTCCCGAACAGCCCGATGAACGGCGCGTTGTTTCCCAGCGTCCCGAGCACGAAGAGCCATCTCTCGTACTCGAGCCTGCGCCGGTCGATGGTCGACGCGACGGCCTTCTCCACCGCTTCCTGCCCGCTCGCGGCGACCCGCGCCGCGACGCGGACCACCTCGGCCTCCATGGCGTCGCCCGCGGCGAGCTGCGCGGCCTTCTGCAGCGACCCGTCCTGGCACAGACGGAGCAGCTCCGGAAAGCGCTTCGACATGCGCCGCTGCCCGAAGTAGAGGCCGCGCTCCAGCATGACGGTGACCGAGAGAACGGAGAGCCCGACCAGGAGCCAGAGCACCCAGCCGGCGCCGAGCATGGTGAACGCCAGGAGCCGCTGCTCGATCACCGCATTTCCTCCGTGAAGGCGCCCACCGACTTCGCCAGGCGTAGCGCGGCGAGCTGCACCGCCAGCCGCTGCTGGATCGCGGTCTGCTCGCTCTGGAAGAGCGCGCTCTCGGCGTCGGAGACCTCCACTTGCGTTGCGGTGCCCGCCTCGAACTGGGCGCGGACCAGCCGCTCGTTCTCCCGCGCGTAGACGAGGGTCTGCTCCGATTGCGCGCGCAGCGCGCGCGCCGAGTCGAGGTCCAGCCGAGCGCGACGCAGCTCGTCCTCGATCCGCGCCGCCTGCCCGCGCTCCTGGGCGCGCGCTTCCCGCGTGCGGCTGTCGGCGTCCTTCAGCGCCACGTAGCGCAGGCCTCCGTCGTAGAGGGGGAGGGTGAGCGCCAGGGTGAGCGCCCAGGTGAGGTGGTTGCCCTCGAAATCCGCCTGGCTGTTGTAACGGCCGGTGGCGTTGAACGCCAGGGTGGGGAGGAACTGCGCCCAGGCGTCCGTCTTCAGGCGCGCGGCGATCTCGACGTTCGCACGGGCGGCGGCGATCTCGGGGCGGTCGCGCATCGCCCGCTGGAGAAGCTCGTTCAGCTCGCCCCGGATCTCGGGCGGCGGGTCGCGGGGCGCCTCCAGCTCGAACGCCGTGTCGCGCAGAGCGGCGAGCTGCGCGAGCTGGCTCTTGGTGGCCGCATAGCTGTAAACCGCGCGGCGCACCTCCTCGTCCGCGCGCAGCACGTCCACCCGCGCGCGCACCGAGGCGGAGCGCTGGATCTGTCCCGCCTCGAAGCGCGCTTGCGCCTCGATGGCGTGGTCGCGGGTGTTCTCCGCGGTGCGGAAGGCCACCTTCGCCAGCTCCAGCAGCTGGACTCCCGAGTAATACGTGGAGGCCACCGCGAGGAACAGCTCCTGCCTCTGCTGCGCCTCGGTAAGCCGCGCCACGTCGACCCGCTGCCAGGCGGTGGCGATGGCGGGGAAGGCGCGCCCGTTGAAGACCGGGACTTGCAGGTTGAGCGCGCCGGCCACTGTGTTCGGGCTGCCCTCGACGGTCTCGATGAACGGAGAGGTGCCCGGCGTGGCGCTGGGGACGGCGACGAAGACGGGCGGCCCGGCCGAGTTGTGCGTATAGCTGCCGGTGCCGGTGAGCGTGGGTTTCACCAGGGCCCACGCGCGCGTGACGTCGTTGCGCGCCTGCACCACGCGCTCGGCGAAGATCTTGAGGTCGGGCGAGTTGGCCCGCGCCAGCGCGAGCGCGATCGGAAGCGGCAGCACCGGACCTTCCGGCGGAGGCAGGGGAGGTGGCGGGCCGAGGTCGGCGATGAGGGCGCGCGCCTTGGGATGGATGACCGTGGTCGGCTGCTGCGGCGCTGAGGCGGCGATGAGCAGGGCGATGGCGCTGCGGACCAAGCTCCCTCCAGCCTGGCCTTCCCCCGGCCAAGAGCCGCCGCGGAAATTCAGCGAACGTCGCCGCGAAGTCAACCCGGAAGGGCGACGCCGGCGGCGCGCAGGCATTTTCGCGCGAGCGACGAGAGACCGACGGAGGCGAGGTCGGCGGGAAGGGTCCAGCGCAGCCCCGCCGGCGCTCGGCCCCCACGGGTGTGGGCGCGGAAGAGCAGCACGCGAAGATCGCGATGCGTCAGGACCTGCCGCACCTCGCCGCATGGTTCGAGACGTCGCGCTCCGGAGACGCCGCACGCCGCCAGAGCGGCGCGAGCCGCCGCCGGCCCGCCGTCGCGGCGCACTCCCGCCGAAGGGAGATCCCAGAGCCCCGCGAACAGCTCGCCGTCGCCGCGGCGGCGGAGGAGCACCGCGCCGTCGGGCCGGAGCAGCGCTGGCGCTGCCCAGATGAGCAGCGGCCGCGCCTTGGCGCGCCTACGCTGCGGAAACGCCTCCGGCTCACCCAGCCGGTGTGCCCCGCAGCCTGGGGAGAGAGGGCACTTGCCGCAGCGCGGGTTGCGCGGCGTGCACACCGTCGCTCCCAGCTCCATGAGCGCCTCGTTGAACTCGCCGGCGCGGCCGGCCGGCAAGAGCTGCGGAGCGATCGCCCAGGCGCGCTCCCGCACCTCGGCGGGCTCCCCACGCAGCCGCAGGACGCGCGCGAGCACCCGCGCCACGTTCCCGTCCACGAGCGGGGCCTGCTCGGCGAAGGCGAGGCTCGCCACCGCGGCGGCCGTGTACGCGCCGAACCCGGGGAGCTCGCGCAGTCCGGCGGCCGAGCGCGGCAGTCCGCCGCGGGCGGCCGCGGCGCAGGCGGCGCGATGCAGGTTGCGCGCCCGCGCGTAGTAGCCGAGGCCGCTCCACAGCGCGAGCACCTCGTCTTCGCCGGCTGCCGCCAGATCGAAGATCGTCGGAAATCGCCGCAGGAAGCGCAGGTAGTAAGGGATCACGACGTCGACCCGCGTCTGCTGCCAGGGCAGCCCCGTGCGGCCGTGGGTGCGCTGCCAGCGGATCACGCGCTCCGCGAAGGGCAGCGCGTTCCAGTCGGCCGGCGCCTCGCTCAAATCGCGACGGCCGTGTCGATCGGCAGGTCGAAGTGCTCAGACT
>JBJMQJ010000382.1:0-9783 GCA_045802765.1 Myxococcales bacterium | reverse complement strand
GTGGATCCCGATGTCGTCCTGGCGCGCCGCCCCGCGGTCGTTCACCAGCACGTTGGTGGAGGCCGCGACGATGGGCCCCACGCCGGGGTGCGGGCAGGCGGGGCAACCGTGGGCATCCTGGTCGACCTGCGCCTTGTCTCCGAGGCGGGCGGCGGCGGGCATCGGGCGGTGCTCCTTCCGGCGGGCAACCCGATTTTACCATGCGCTCGCCGGGCCGGAAAGCAGGCGGGGCGGCGCCCGGAGGAAACGGCTTGCGCCTCCTCGGCCCTGGCGTGTACGGTTCGCGCCCCATGTACGGTGTCATCATCGCGGTTCACGTGCTCGTGAGCCTGTTCCTGATCTTCGTCATCCTGCTCCAGCCGGGTCGGGCCGACGGCATGGCTGCGTTCGGCGGCGGCGGCAGCGCCAGCAGCGTGTTCGGCGGCCGCGGCTCGGTGACGTTCCTCGCCAAGGTCACCGAGGTTTGCGCCGCCATCTTCATGATCACCTCGCTCACGCTCGCGTACCGCTCCTCGCACAGCGATTCGGTGCTGCGCACGCGGCGCAACATCGCCGCGCAGGAAGCCGCGCAGAAGCAGGCCCCCGCGAAACCGCCGCTTCCGACCGGTCAGACCGCGCCTGCGCCCGCCACGGGCGGGGCCGCCGTCCCGGTCCCGGGCGATCAGGCAGGAGGCCCGGCCGCGCCTTCGGCGACCCCGCCCGCGCAGCAGCCCGCCAAGGGCGACGCGTCGAAGGCGCCGCCGCCGGCGAAGCCCGACCCGAAACGAAAGTAGGCGTCTTGCACCGACGGGGGCGGTTTGCTAGAAGCCCGCTCCCACGCTTCTGCCCAGGTGGTGGAACTGGTAGACACACCGTCTTGAGGGGGCGGCGCCGTAAGGCGTGCGAGTTCGAATCTCGCCCTGGGCACCAACTCGCTCGAGTATCAAGGTACTTCGTGCACCGATTGCGGGCTCCTCGATTCGTGCCGCGCCGCTAACACGGGATAAACCCAGGGTAGAGCTGAAACAGCCGACGACCCCCGCCTGGTTGCCGCTCGAGGGCGAGCGACGCCCCGAGGTCTCCGGCAGCGCCGCTCAGAAGACGAACACCGTATTCAGGGCCAGGGTCGGCTGCAGGTTGCCGCCGCCGCCGTCCTTCTTCTGGTAGATCGCGTCGCGGCTGCCGTCGATGCGCACCTCGCCGCGAATCGCGAACCGGTTGGCGAACTTGTAGAAGGGAGTCACCGTCGATTCGTAGACGGTCACCGGCTGTCCGAGGCCGGTCCGCGTGCCGCCCTCGTCGCGGAAGAACTCGCCGCGCAGCGCGACGCCGTATCCGGCCGGCGATTCGACCTTCACATAGCCCGCCCCGCCCCACCACACGGCGCGCTCGCCTGTCGCGACCACGCTGCCGCCGTCCTCGCTGCCGTAGTCGCCGTTCACTCCCAACGTGAGCCACGAGGTCGCCTTGTACGTCGCCACCAGGTCGAAGAGCTGCCGGTAGGCGGTCTTCGATCCGTCCCCGATCATCTCCGAGCCGCCCAGATAGGCGAAGGCGATCGAGAGCGGTTCCAGCGGCGTGACCGTGACCTGTCCGCCCACCGTCTTGCCGTGCGTCTTGCTCAGCGTGCTGTCCCAGCCGTTCGCCACCATCACCATCAGCGAGAGCTGGGGCGCGACCGTGTAGCTCAGCTTCGCGCCCGTGTGCGTGAAGGGGATGGCGAAGTTGAAGAGGAAGGAGCGGCTGTAGTTGTCGTTGTAGTTGTCGTATCCGTCGATCACCTCGTACCCGACCGGCGTCACGAACTTGCCGGCGTCGAGGCGGAGCCCGCTGCCGACCGGCGCCACCCAGCTTGCGAACCCCTGGCGCAGATCGAAGTTGCCCGGCAGATCGCCGGCCGAGACGGTGCGCTCCGGGAAGACGCCGCCGAAATCGAGGTCGGTGCGGAAACCCAGATCGCCGGGCGCGGAGACTGTCTTTTGCAACGTCAGCTCGGCGACGCTGATGCTGAAGGTATTGTCCTCGGCGTCGAAATAGCGCAGGGCGTTCTTCCGATCGGCGGGCTGGTTCACGTTGTAGAGGTAGCCGCTCTCGACGAAGGCGTTGACGCTGAGCTGCTCGTACCAGGGCGCGGGCTTGGCCTCGGGCGCGATCGGCGTCGCTTGCGACGCCGCGGTTGCCGCGGGGGGCGCCGCCGCAGGGTTGGAAGTCTGCGCGCCCTGGCCGACGGACGGCGTCGCCTGGGCCACCACCGGCGCCGGCTGCGCCGCCGCCGGCGTGGCCTGCGCCATCTTCGTGCCCGGCACCGGGCACGCGTCGGATTTCTCCTGATCCATCGCGAGCGCCGGCGCCGAGACGAGAGCCGCGATGGCCACCGCCGCCGCGCGGCAGATCGGCCGCGCCGGAGCGAATGCCCTGCGCACCTTTCCCACGCGCCGGCCGACGGGCCACGGCGCCACGTGTCGCACCACCTTGCGATGGGTCCGCCGCATTCCCTCTGGGAGCATCGGGCTTCCTCTCTGTTGTGGAACGGGTCTAGATATCGAAGTACAGGGCGAACTCCGTCGGCGTGGGCCGGAGCCGCACCGGATTCAGCTCGCGCTCGACCTTGTTCTCGATCCACGCCTCGATCACATCCTCGGTGAAGACGTCTCCCTTGAGGAGGAAGGCGTGGTCCCGCTTCAGCTCCGCGAGCGCCTCCTCGAGGGAGCCGGGCATCTTGGGCACGTCCTTGAGTTGCTCGGGGCTGAGCCCGTAGATGTCCTTGTCGAGCGGCTCGCCCGGGTCGATGCGGTTCTCGATGCCGTCCAGGCCGGCCATCAGCATCGCCGAGAAGGCGAGGTACGGATTGCAGGAGGGATCGGGCGAGCGGAACTCCATGCGCTTCGCCTTCGGGCTGGGCGAGTACATCGGGATGCGGATCGCCGCCGACCGGTTCCGGGAGCTGTACGCCAGGTTCACGGGCGCCTCGAATCCGGGCACCAGCCGCTTGTAGGAGTTGGTCGTCGGGTTGCAGATCGCCGCCAGGGCCCGCGCGTGCTTGAGCACGCCGCCCATGTAGTAGAGCGCGGTTTGCGAAAGGCCCGCGTACCCTTCGCCCGCGAAGAGCGGCTTGCCGCCCTTCCATACCGACTGGTGCGTGTGCATGCCCGAGCCGTTGTCGCCGAAGAGCGGCTTGGGCATGAAGGTGACCGTCTTGCCGTTGCGCAGCGCGACGTTCTTCACGATGTACTTGAACCAGAGCAGCTTGTCGGCGGTCTTGGTCAGCGAATCGAAGCGGATGTCGATCTCCGCCTGCCCGGCGGTGGCGACCTCGTGGTGCTGCCTCTCCACCTGGATGCCGACCTGCTCCATCACCCGGCACATCTCGGTGCGCAGGTCCTGGAGCGAGTCGATCGGCGCGACGGGGAAGTAGCCCTCCTTGTAACGCGGCTTGTACCCGAGGTTCGGGCGCGTGCCGCTGGTCTTGCCGTCGTAGGAGGGCTCGGTGGCGAGGCCGGTCTCCCACTGCCCCTCGCGTGAGTCGATCCGGTAATGCCCGTGGTTCACGCCGGCGTCGTAGGAGATCCCGTCGAAGATGAAGAACTCCGCTTCCGGGCCGAAGTAGGCCACGTCTCCGATGCCGGTGCCCTTCAGGTACTTCTCGGCCTTCTGCGCGACGAACCGTGGATCGCGGGAGTACGACTCCTTGGTGATTGGATCGACGATGTTGCAGATGAGCGACAGCGTCGGCTCCTTCATGAACGGATCCATGGTGCCAGTTTCGCCGTCCGGCACCACCAGCATGTCGCTCGCGTGGATGGGCATCCAGCCGCGGATCGAGGACCCGTCGAACCCGAGCCCCTCCTCGAACACGGCCTCGCTCAGCTCCGCGATGGGGATGGTGAAGTGCTGCCACAGCCCGAGGAAGTCCATGAACTTCAGGTCGACCATCACCGCCTTCTTGTCGTGCGCGAACCCGATGACGTCCTTGGCCTTCGGCATTCCTCGTCTCTCCCTGGCGCCGCGGCGCCCGCTCGAGTTGTTCTTCCCGATTGCTAGACCGCTGCCTCGCCGCGCTCGCCGGTGCGCACGCGCACCGCTTCCTCGACCGCGAGCACGAAGATCTTCCCGTCGCCCACGCTGCCTGTCTTCGCCGAGGTCTCGATGGCGGAGAGGACCCTGGGGAGCATCTCGTCCGCCACCACGATCTCGATCTTCACCTTGGGCACCAGGTCGATGGTGTACTCGGCGCCGCGGTATAGCTCGGTGTGGCCCCGCTGCCGTCCCATTCCCCTCACCTCGCTCAAGGTGAGGCCGCTCACGCCCGCTTCGGTCAACGCCTCCTTCACGGCGTCGAGCTTGTGCGGCTTGATGATGGCCTCGATCTTCTTCATGGCAGTCTCCGCTCAGCTCGCCGCGTGGCGGAGGGCCGTGGGGGCCGGAACGTGGGCCGGCTCCGGAGTGGTGTCGGTGCCGGGGTAAGCCGGCAGACCCATCTCGGGCGTGTCGAGGCCGATCGCCTCCACCTCGGCCGAGACGCGGTGGCCGCGCGTAATCAGCGCGGTGATCTGCCAGGCCGCGAACGTGCTTGCCCCGACCCAGAGGAAATTGCTGCAAGCGCCGATCAGCTGCGCGACGATCTGCGTGCCTCCGCCGTAGAGAAGGCCCGTGACGTTCCCGGCCACGCCGTTGGTGCCCGCTCCGTATGTGCCGTCGGCGAAGATGCCTACCGAGAGCACGCCGAGGAGTCCGTTCGCGCCATGGACGGAGATGGCGCCGACCGGATCGTCGAGCTTCAGCTTGCGCTCGATGAAAGCGACCGAAACGCAGACCAGCACGCCCGCGATGAGGCCGATGAGGACGGCGGATGGCGCGGTGACGAAGGCGCACGGCGCGGTGATGGCGACCAGGCCGGCCAGGGTGCCGTTGGCGAGCATCGACGGGTCCGGCTTCCCGTACTTGGCCCAGACGTAGATCATCGCGGACATGCCGCCCGCCGCCCCGGCGAGCATGGTGTTCACGGCGATGACCGCGATGCGTGAATCGGAGCCGGCGAGCGTCGACCCGGCGTTGAATCCAAACCAGCCGAAGCAGAGGACGAAGGTGCCGCAGATGGCCATCGGCAGGTTGTGCCCGAGGATCGGGTTCGGCGACCCGTCGGCGTTGAACTTGCCGCGCCGTGCGCCGAGCAGCCAGCAGCTGACCAGCGCGATGGTGCCGCCGGTGAGGTGCACGACACCCGATCCCGCGAAATCTACGTACCCGTTGCCGAGGCCTGCGTTGGCGCCGAGCGCCGAGAGCCAGCCGCCGCCCCATGCCCAATTGCCGAAGATGGGATAGATGAGCCCGCCGACGAACAAGCTGAAGACGCAGAAGGCGGAGAACTTCCACCGCTCGGCGAGCGCGCCGGTGGGGATGGTCGCGGTGGTGTCCATGAACACCATCTGGAAGAGGAAGTACGCGAAGACCGGTGCCGTGTAGGCGACGCCGGTGAGGAAGAAGCCGCGCATCCCGAACAGGCCCCAGTCCTTGCCGAACGCGTGGATGGTGAACGCCTTGTTCAGCTGGTCGTAGCCGCCCAGCGTCGAGAGGGGGCCCACGCCGCCGCCCTGCAGCGCGAAGCCCACCACCCAGTACGCGAGCATGGCGATGCCGTAGACCATGAAGTTCATGGTCATGGTGTGGCTCGCGTTCTTCGCACGGGTGAAGCCGGTCTCGACCATGGCGAAGCCGAGCTGCATGAACATCACCAAGAATCCGGCGACGAGCGTCCAGACGAAGTTGATGGAGACGGTGTTGTCGGCCGCGAGCTTCGCGACCTCCTCGATCTTCGGCGCCGCCGCCGGCGTCTGCGCGAGCAGCGCGGCGGGAACGGCGAGCACGGCGGCGGCGAGCGCGAGCGTCCAGCGTGACTTCGCGGTCATGGTTCTCCTTGGGTCCCCGGAGGCAAAGTGTCGTTCCGCGTGGGCTGCGCGGCGCTCCTTGCGCCGCGAGCGTTCGGAAGCGCGCAGTGCAAGGGCAGGGCCATGCACGTCCGTGCGAGCGCCGCCCGAGGAGAAACGGCCGCGCCGCGCATCGCGTGCGCCCCTGCGGCGGCTCACGGATTTGTCGGTCGCGACGCTTCGTCCGACATTTTCGCGGCGCGACGAACCGACGCAGCTTCGACGGAGGCGTCGTGGAACGAACGCGAGATCGGCGCGCCCGCGCCCTGCCGCTCGCGCGGTCGCTTCATTCGCAGCGCCTGCGGTGGCGTCACGGAAACGTCGGTCCCCGCGGCGCTTCCGACGAAATTGGTGCGCCGTGGCGAGCAGGCGGTCCCGCGTCCGCCTGCGTTGAAGACGCGCTGCTCCGTCGTCAGCTTCCGACGAGGAGGCGCAGCGAATGGACGACAACGGGAAGCGGCCGCGGGCCGGCCTCGACGAGGGCGAGGGGAGCAAGACCGCTGACGAGCAGCACCAACGGAGCGCCACCGAGCTCGCGAATCGGACGGACACGCTGCGGAACGGGATCGAAGCCGAGCGCGAAGTCGAGAACTACCGGGACGAGTACGAGCGGGCGGAGCGGCCGGGAAAGGCGCGGAGCGCCGGCGATCTCCGGTGCGACCTCGAGGGCAAGAACGACGGCCGGCGCTGAGGAAGACTTCACAGCTCGTACAGGCGCAGCGTGGTGCGCAGCGGTCCGTTCCAAAGTACGTGTCGCGCGCGGGGCCGGATTCCGAATGCGCTCTCGAAGTCTTCGCTTCCGCTCAGCACGGCCGCCCGGTGACCGGCCAGCCGCCGGAGCGCCGCCCCCAGCTGGTGGTAGAACGTCTTCAGCTGCTTGCGGCCGCCCGTCTCGAGCCGCTCGCCATAGGGCACGTTGAGCAGCAGCTCCCCGGGCGGCGAGAGCGGCTCGATCTCGCGCGCATCGGCCTGCGAGATGCGCAGCTCGACGGCCGCGGCGCGGGCGTTCTCCCGCGTAGCCGCCACCGCGTCCGCGTCGCGGTCCGAGGCGAGGATGGGCGGCAGGCCCTCGGCCGCCCGGCGCGCGGCGCGTTCCCGCAGCTCGGCGCGGATGAGGCGCAACGTGGCCGCATCTTCCGCGGCGGTGCGCGGCCATTTCTCGCAGGCGAGCGACCGCCGCTCTCCGGGCGCCCGCGCCGCGGCGAAGAGGGCCGCCTCGATGGCGAGCGTGCCCGAGCCGCAGACGGGATCGTGCAGCGGAGCGCGCCCTTCCCATCCGGAGAGAAGGACGACGGCCGCGGCGAGCGACTCGCGCAGCGGAGCCTCCACCGTGCGCACGCGATAGCCGCGGTTCGACAGCAGGTCCCCGGCCAGATCGAGCGAGAGGCTGCAGGCGCCGTGCGCGAGGTGCGCCACCACCAACACGTCCGGCGCGCGCGGATCCACGTCGGGCCGCGCACCCCTCCGCGCGCGCACGGAGTCGACCACGGCGTCCTTGATCCTGAGCTCGACGAAATGGGTATGGGTGAGCCCGGGCGCGCGCCCGGTCGCCGCGACGGCGAACGTCTGCCCCGGAGCGATCAGTTCGTGCCACGGCAGCTTCGCCGCGCCCTCGTAGAGCTGCTCCGCATCCGCCGCGGGGAACTCGCCGATCGGCTCCAGCACGCGCAGCGCTGTGCGCAGGTCGAGACAGCCGCGCAGCGCCGTCTCGCGCTCGCCGGTGAAGCGCACTCCGCCCTGCCCTGGCCGGACGCCCTTCGCGCCCAGATCGAGAAGCTCGCGCTGGAGCACCGGCTCGGCGCCACGCGGACACGTCGCGTACCAGGAGCGGAACACGGCGGCGCACTGTAGCTGCTTCAGACCGCCGTGAATGCGCCGAGATGCGTCTCGCGCTCGGTGAGCTCTTCCATCTCGTGGTCGAGGGCCTCGTAGTCCGCAAGCCGCGCCGCCCGGAACCGCGCGTAGTCCTCCTCGCTGCTCCAGCGGTCGACGGTGAGCCACCGTCCCTCGCCGCGCCACAGCTCGGTGCCGAGATACCCCTCCGCTCCGCGGAAGAGCTCCGCCCAGCGCCCGCGCGATCCGTAGGCCCGCTCGAAGTCGGCCTCGCGGCCAGGACGGGCGACGAATTCCCAGACGATCACATGCATGGGCCGCGTCCAGATGGAGGCACCGGCCGGATTCGAACCGGCGAATGCGGGATTTGCAGTCCCGTGCCTTACCAACTTGGCGACGGTGCCGTGCCTCGGAGCGTCCGCAGGTATCGCGGAGGGCGACGCGCGTCAAGGTCCGCCGGTCTGCCGCGCGACGAAGCGAGCCACGCGACCCTTCGGCCCCACGGCCCAGCCGGTGGCGCCCCAGGCGGAGAGCGCGTTCATGCCGGGGCCGACCGGACGCCAGTCATCGCCGGCCCGCGCCGAATCGGTGCCGGAAGTGCCCGTCGTGACCAGCCGTTCGGGGTCGAGAAAAACGACGGACGAACGGTAGCCGGGCGGAGCGGGTCCGGCCGTCCACGTCGTTCCGCCGTCCTGCGTGATCGCGAGGGCGCCCGGCGCGTCCGGCCCCTGGTAATCGCCGCCGACCAGCGCTCCCTGCCGATCGCTGACGAAGGCGAGCGAGAATACTCCTCTGGAAGGCGCGCCGCTCGGAGCCAGCGCGTCAGTGGCGGTCCAGGTCCGTCCGCGGTCGGCGGATCGGAACACGCGCGCCACCGCTCCGCCCGTCCCGAACCAGAGATGGTCTCCTCGCACGGCGAGCGACGAGTTGCTCGCCGCGAAGGCGCCCTCTCCGGGCATTGCTTGCGGGCCGGGCAGGTCATGCCAGGTGGCTCCGGAATCGGCGCTCTCGAGGATCACGAAGTGGCCCGCGATCGGATCGGCGAGCGCGTAGCCGCGCGCCTCGTCGGCGAACCGGAGCGCATCGAAGAAGATCCCGGGTGCGTCGTTCCGGTAGACCTCGCTCCAGCTCCCGCCGCCGTCCCCGGTTCGGAACATCCTTGCCGGCGACCCGGCGCTCAGCACGATCGCGCGCCGGGCGTCGAATGCGGCGAGCGAGCGGAAGTCCAGCAGCTGCGCGCCGGGCACCGTCCCGGAGATCCACGTGCTCCCCGCATCGATCGTGCGCAGCCACGTGCCGCCCGTCCCGCTCGCCCAGCCCGTCTGCCCGTCGACGGCCACGACGGCGCGCAGATCCGCCGCCACGCCGGACCGCTGCTCGAAGATCTCGGGTGCGTTCACCCGCGCCAGCACCGGTCGCCGCCCAGGGCACCCTGCCAACGAGAGCACCGCGGCGGCCGCCGCGCCGCCGATCAGAGATGCGCGACCGGTCACGCGCGCGGCGCCGGGCGCTTCCGCTTGGGCACCACGAGCCCGCGCGACAGGCGGCGCAGCACGCGCCGGAGCTGGCGCTTCTTGTACCGCGGATGCGCATTGACGCCGCTCTCGTTCGCCCCGGCCGTGTCTGCGTCCACCAGCTGCAGCTCCACCATGCAGAAGGCGATGCGCCCGTCGGCGGAGTCCACCGCGCGCTCGGGAAGACGGACGGGAAGGTCCACCACGAAGTTCAGCACCTGGTAGTCGTCGCCGCTGAACTCGTTCGTGGGCGCCGCGTTGCCCTCGCGCCGGTCGTGGTCCTCGAGCTGCAGGCCGGCCTGCAGCTCGGGCGCGAGCTTGCGCAGGCTCGGCGTCTCGCGCACCAGCCGGCGGAAGCTGAACAGCGTGTTCTGGGTCTGCCCGGGGACGACGAAGTTGAACGGCACGAGGACGTCGCAGAGCCGCACCAGCACCGGCAGCACGTCGTCCCGGTGGGCCGTGACCACCCGGTAGCGGACGCGGTCGTAGATCTGCGCCGCCAGCGTCTCCTTCTTGGCGAGGAGCTTGGTGAT
>JBJMQJ010000381.1:0-14546 GCA_045802765.1 Myxococcales bacterium | reverse complement strand
GACGGGAGCGCGCAAGGCCATGGTCGGTGGGGTGTAGTCCCCGCGGCCGACCCGGTCAACCGGAGCTTTTCGCGGCTTCAAGGCCCGCGGTTCGCCGCTTGCGGCAGCAGCCGCAGCGCAGCCTGCTCGAGAGTGAGAGGCTCGGCGGTCGCGCGGAGCGACTCGAGCAGCGCGCGCAGCCGGCGCAGCTTCGCCGCTGCCGCGAGCCGCAGGCCGGGCTGCGAGGCGGCGAGCTCCGGGGTCGCGTCGGATGCATCCAGCACGTCGATCCCGTGCAGCTCGAGGTTGAAGTGACCGCGCGCCGCGCCGCCGCGCGCGAGCGCCGCCGCGACGCTCCCAGGCGTAGCGAGGAGGACGGTCCCGATGACCGGCGCGCGCAGCAGCGGGAGCGTGGCGATCGGCAGCTCGCGCACTCCGCCGCGCCAGTGCGGAGCGCGCCGCCAGAAGAGCTGACCGGCTCCGCCCAGGATGCTGCGGCTCCGCCGCCCCGTGAGCCTGTACAGCGCGATGACGGCGGCCTTCGCCGCGTAGTAGGGCGGCGAGGGCAGGAGCGAGCTGTCGTAGAGGTAGCGGCGGGCCCGCACCACCTCGAGCAGCTCCGGAGAAAGGGTGTATCCCGGCGCGCGGAAGCCGCGCGGCGCCTTTCCCACCGCTTCCGCGATGGCATCCTCGGCCCGTGCAAGATCGGCATCGATCTCGTCCGCCCCCGCCCGCGAAAGCGCGTAGTCGTGCGCATGCGAGTGCGAGGCAATCTCGTGGCCGGACTCCGCCGCTCCGCGAAGGGCCCGCCCGCTTCCCGGGACGCCCAGCTCGCCTCCGATGGCGAAGAAAGTGGCGCGCAAGCGCAGCGCCGAGAACAGCTCGCACAGCCGCGAGACGGCGACGACCGGCACCGCCTGCGACGCCCGCTCGGGCAGCGACGCGGCATCGAGGCCGTGGATCGCCGCGTAGCAGCCGAGCCCGTCGAGGTCGACCGAGACGCTGAAGATCAAGGGGTGCGCCGGCTCTCTTCCTGCAAGTAGTAGATGTCGTCCTTGACGGTGTCCACGTCGCCCGCGTCAGGACGCAGGTTGAGGTATTTGCGGAACTGCGCGATCGCTTCCGCCCTCCGCCCGTCGTCCTTGTAGAGATAGCCGAGCTCGTGGTGCGCCACCCAGTCCTTGGGATCGACCACTTCGGCGTGCTTGAGCGCCTCGATCGCGCGGTTCTTGCAGCCGGTGCAGCCGCGGTCCTTGTACGCGATCCCCAGCCGACTCCACACGCCAGGCTGGTTGGGATCCTGCGCCAGCGACTTCTGGTAGCTGCCGATGGCGCCGTCGAGGTCGCCGGCCTGTTGCTGCGAGTCGGCGATCTGCGCCCACAGGCGCGCCCGCGACCGGTCCAGCTCGGCGGCCTTCTTGAAGGCCGACACCGCCTCGAGGAAGCGGTTCTGCACGTTCAGGTTCTGGCCCAGGTGCTCGTACGCGTCGGCGTTCTTCGGGTTCTTCGCGATCGACTTCTGGAAGCTCTCCACGGCGTCCTGCACCTGTTGTCCCTGCTCGTAGACGAGCCCCAGGAAATAGAGGTACTCGGGATTTTCCGGCTCGATCTCCACCGCGCGCCGGATGGTGTCCATCGCCTCCCCGAGCCTGCCCTGCCCGGCCAGGGCGCGCGCCAGGTTGAACCACGTCTCGCCGTAGCGATCGTTCCCGAGACGCGCCTGGCGAAGCTCCGTCTCCGCCTTCTCGTACTCCTTGCGCTCCACCAGGAGCGCTCCGAGGCGGGAGCGGAAGCGCGGGTCCTTGGAATCGAGCTGCACGGCGCGCTGCAACGCGGACAGCGCTCCCTGGGCGTCGCCGATGCGGCGGAGGAGCGATCCGTACTCGAAGTGCAGCACCGCATCCGTGTCCACCTGGCGCAAGGCGGACTCCAGCTCGGCGCGCGCGCCGGGGAGGTCTCCGAGCGCCGCCAGGGCGCGTCCCAGCCCCGAATGCGCCTGCGCGTCCTCCGGATCGAGCTGCAGCGCGCGCTCGTAGCACTCCTTCCCCTTCTTGCCGTCGCCGAGATCGAGCGCCAGATCGGCGGCGGCCTCCTCTTCCCGGGCCGTGCGCGACGGCGTCTTCAGCACCGCGTCGAGCTTCTCGCGCGCCTTCTGCTTGTCGCCGCGCGAGAACCAGATCGAGCCCTGGGCGACGAGCGCCTCGGCCAGGTCCGGTTTCTTCTGCAGTGCCTTGTCGTACGCCTTGTAGGCGTCCTCCTGCTTTCCGATCGCCTCCGCCACGCGCCCCTGCACGAAGAGGACCTGCGGGTCGTTCGCGTCCCTGGCCACCGCCTCCTGGACCCGCTTGTCGGCCTCGAGGAGCCGGTTGGTGCCGAGGTATGCGCGCGCCAGGTCGGCGAGGACCCGCGCGTTCCCCGGGTCGAGCCCGACCGCGGACTCGAGCTGTTTCTGCGCCTTCTCGTATTCGCGGCGGTGCAACCGGAACGCGCCGTAGGCGGCGTGCGCCTCGCCCGAGTTGGGATCGAGCTGCACGGCGCGCTCGAACGCCGCTTCCGCTTCCTTCCCATGGTGCTGCGCAATCAGCAGCTTGCCGCGCAAGGTGGCGCCGCGCGCTTCCTCCGAGGCGTCCAGCGTCTTGCGCGCGTCCTGCGCAAGCGCCTTGTCGAGCAGCCGCGCCGCTTTCTCCGTGTCGTTCTGCAGCAGCTTGACGTCCGCCAGCTCGACCAGCGCGCGCCCATGATCGGGCTGCGCCGCCAGGGCCTTCTCGAAGAATCCGCTCGCCTCCGGCAGCGCTCCGAGCGCCTTCGCCGCGATGCCGCGCGCGATGAGCAGCTTGGGCGAATCGGCATGCTGACCCTTGAGGGCGCGGTCCAGCACTTGCGCGGCGCGCTGCACGTCGTTCGTGCGGATCAGCGCCTGGGAGAAGAGCCAGGCGGATTCGAGGTCGGCCTCGGCGAGCGTGGAGAGAAGCTGCCGGGCTTTGCCCACGTCGCCGACGGCCAACGCGAACGCGCCGCGTGCGCGGTTCTGCGGCGCCGCATTGCCCTTCATCCTGTCCAGCACGCGCTTCGCCTGATCCCAGTCGCCGCCGCCTTGCCCGTACCAGACCTTCAGCTCGGCTGCGCAAAGGACGAAGAAGGCCTTTGCATCGTCGTCGTTGGGCGCGGAGCCGAGCAGCTGCGCGGCGGCTCCGAGCGCCTCGCGGGCGGAGGAGAACGTGCCCTGCGCGAGCCGCGCCTCCCCGGCGGCGACCACCGCCAGCGTCGCGGCGCTCGGCTTTCCGCGCGAGACGGCCACCAGGTTGTTGCGCCAGAACAGGCCGGCCGGAGTGTTTCGCGCCCGCACGCCCAGCGCGGCCACGCCGCCGGCGGCGGCGAGCAACAGGACAACGACCAGGTTGCGCGCCCTGAAGAGAGACGGCTGGCCGCGGAAAGCGGGGCGCTTCTTCTCGCGGCCCTTGTCCGGCCTCGCCGAGGCGGGCGCGATCATCGGCGGCGGAGCGCGGCCGGTGGTGGGTGACGGCCGCGGCTGCTCGCCGGCGAAGTCGAGCATCTCCGGCGCATCGGGTGGTGGAGGGGCGGCGGGCGGCGGCTTCGCGGAACCGGGATCGACGAAGTCGAAGCTGGGCGCGCCCTCGTCTCCGAGGGGCGAAGGAATCTGCGATTCGCCGTACCCGGCGGACTGCTTCGGAGCGAGATCGGTCTCCCCGAGCGCCTTCTTCGGCGTCAGCGCCGTCTCGTCGGGCACCGGGAAAGCGTCGTCGAGGGAGCCCTGCTCCGCGGGCGGAGCCGGCGCGAACGCGGCGTCGAGATCCGCCTGCTTCGTCGCCGGCGACGCATCCATGGCGCCTCCCGCGGACATCTCGTCGTCGAGTCCGGGCAGCGGAACGGCGGGCATTCCCGCCCTTGCGAACGGGTCCCCATTGGGCCGCGGCGGGGGCGTCGCCAGCGGATCGCCGTGGCCGGGCAACGGAACGGCGCGGGACGGCGCGGAGGGGCTGCCGGCGGACTGCGTCCCCGGCAGCGGCACCCTCGATCCCGGGGACTTCGTGCCGGGCGGCGGCCGGGCCGGCGGCGCTCCCGTCCCGGGCAGGGGCACCTTCTGTCCCGCCGGCTTGCCCTCGCCCGGCTTCGCGCGATGCACCGTGAACGGCGTCTTGCATTTCGGACACTTGATGGAGAGGCCCGCGGGCGGGACGCGGCCGTCGTCCAACTCGTATGCCGCGGGGCAATTGGGGCACTGGATCCGCATCGCCGTCCCGTCGCTCCTCAGGCGTACTCGAATCGCTGCTCGAGCGAGAGGTAGCGGGCGCCGCGGATGACGAACATCTTTCCGCCCGGATCGCCTTCACGGAAGAGCACGGTCCCCGCCGGGTGGCGGCGCACGAGATGCAAAAGACCGTGCAGCGGCTCGCTCATCGGAGAGAGTCGACGGTAACAGACGCCCGCTCCGCGCGGCAACGAAACGGCCGGACGTCGATCTGCGGAAATTCGGGACATTTTCGATTGGACAGCCCGAGGGAATGGCGGGGAAGATGCGTCCCCCTGTGCCGCCCTCCCACACCGTGATCGCCGGCGGCGGGCTCGCGGGCCTCTCGTGCGCACGCGAGCTCGGCTCGGGGTTCACGCTGCTCGAGGCCGAGGACCGGGTGGGAGGCCTCGTCCGCACCGAGGTGGCGCAAGGGTTCTCCTTCGACTTCACCGGCCACTGGTTCCACGCGCGCGACGCGGAGATGCGCGCGCTCGTCGAGGAGAGGTGGCTGCGCGGCAACCTGCTCGAGGTGGAGCGGCGCGCGCTCGTCCACAGCGAGGGCGTATGGACGGAATTTCCCTACCAGCACAACCTGCACGGGCTTCCCGCGGCCACCGTCGCCGACTGCCTGATCGGGTTCGTGCACGCTACGGTGGGCGAGAGCGGTCGCGCTCTGCGGGAGCGGCCGCTGCGCGACGCGGCCGAGTTCATCCAGCGGCACCTCGGCGAGGGGTTCGCGCGCCACTTCATGCTCCCGTACAACCGCAAGCTGTTCACGGTGCCTTGCGAGCGGCTCTCGCCGGAATGGGGCGGCCGCTTCATCCCGCGGCCGACGCTCGAGGAGGTCGTGCACGGAGCGCTCGGGATCGCCCGCGGCGGCGCTGGCTACAACGCGACCTTCTGGTATCCGCGGGAAGGCGGCATCGAGGCGTTGGCGCGCGGGATCGCCGCGGATCTGACAGGTGGCGAGGTGCGGCTGCGCGCGCGCATCGCCGCGCTCGACCTCGCGCGCCGGCGCGTGCGGCTCTCCTCGGGCGAGGAGATCGCGTACGACGAGCTCGTCTTCACCCTGCCGCTCTCCTCGCTGACCACGCTCCTCGACGGCCCCGCCGACGTGCTCGAGGCCGCGCGGAAGCTCCGCTCGGTGAGCGTCACGGCGGTCGAGATCGGCGCCGAGGACACCTTTGGGAAGCGCTTCCACTGGGCGTACTTTCCCGAGGAACGGTTCCGCTTCTACCGGGTGGGCTCGCCGTCCGAAGTGAACCCGCGCCTCGCGCCCGAGGGGATGCGCAGCTTCGCGGTCGAGTTCTCGCATGCGGGCCCGATCGATCCTGCGCCGCTCGCCGCGCACGCGGTGGACTCGCTCCAGGCCCTGGGTCTCCTGGACCGCGCGCGCGTGCGGCTGTTGCGCACTCGCACCATTCCCGTCGCGTACGTCCTCTTCGACCATGACCACGCCGCGGCCCGCGCGCAGGTGGTCGCGCACCTGCGGCGGCACGGCGTGCACGTCGCCGGTCGGTATGGGAACTGGGAATACAGCTCGATGGAAGACGCGATCCTGTCCGGCCGGGCCGCCGCGCGGGCGCTCGGAGCATGAACGCGCCGGAGATCTCCGTCGTGATTCCCGTCTCCAACGAGGCGAGCATGGTGCGCGAGTCGGCCCGCGAGCTTGGCCGCAAGCTCGATGCGCTGGGCTGGGAGTACGAGATCGTCCTGGCGGAGAACGGCTCGCGCGACGGCACCCAGGACTTCCTGCGCGAGCTCGCGCGTTCGGATCCTCGGGTGCGCTGGTTCCACGAGGAGCAGCCGAATTATGGGCGGGCGCTGAAGCGCGGCATCCTCGAAGCGCGCGGCCGCGTGGTGATCTGCGACGAGATCGACCTGTGCGACGTGGGCTTCTACCAGCGCGCGCTCCCGCTCATCGCCGAGGGCGCGGACCTGGTGGTCGGATCCAAGGCGATGCGGGGCGCCGACGACGCCCGGCCATGGATCCGTCGCCTGGCGACGCGGACGATCACCGTCCTCTTGCGGCTCACCACGGGCTTCCGCGGCACCGACACGCACGGCCTGAAGGCCTTCGCGCGCGAGCGGCTGGAGCCGGTGGTGCGCGCCTGCGTGGTCGAGCGCGACCTATTCGCCAGCGAGCTCGTCATCCGCGCCCAGCGCAGCGGATGCGACGTCCGCGAGATCCCCATCGCGCTGCGCGAGCGGAGGCCCCCGTCCGTCCAGCTCCTCCGGCGCGTGCCGCGCGTCTTGAAGGGCCTCTTCCAGCTGGGATGGGCAATCCGCGTGCGGCATAGGTAGCGCCGATTCAGAAGTCGTGCGTGTACAGGATCGACACTTCGCTGGACAGGTCGCCCACGGTGGCCTCGGCGGTGAGCGACTTGCTGATCTCGTACTCCAGACGTCCCTCGACGGTGTTCTCGTTGGGCGCCGGCGTCAGGCGCTGGCGGTAGCCGATGAAGATCCGGTCGCCGATGTACTTGCCGACGCTGGCTTGCGCCACGCCCGTGCCCTGCGTCTCGATGGTGAGGACGTCGACGGGTAGCACGCTGGCGAGCGTCTTGCGCAGCTGCCCGAACAGCAGGCTGCCCAGCACGCTGCTCGCCGCGCCGGAGAGGTCCACGCCTCCGCCGTTCTGCGTGGCGCGCCCTTCGATCCGTCCGGTGGCGAGGAAGAAGGCAATCGCGTCCTGATCCATCGGTGGGTTGGAGGTGAGATCGACCTGCGGCTCCTTGGCCGTGCCGGAGATGACGATGTTCACCGTCGCCTTCGCGCTCTCGAATCGCGCTCGGATGTCCAGCTCCGGGTTGTCCATTTCGCCGCCCGTCTCGGTGATCTTCGCGTTGTCGATGACGAACCGGCGCCCGAGCGCGCTGAACGAGCCCTGCGGCACCACGATGGTCCCGTCCGCGGTCGGCTGGTCGGGGTGCTGCGCGTCGTACTCGAAGGTGAGGTGGCTCTCCACCGGGAACTCGAAGTCCTCCGCGGCCACGTACAGATGCTCGATGTCCAGCTTCCCGTGCAGGCGGAAGTTGGCGGTGCGCTGCGCCTCGATCTCGCGCTCCACTTCCTCGGGCTCCTTGCCCGGGGGGTGCGCCCTCTCGCCGGCGTGCACCAGCAGGACGTCGGGATTGGGATCGAGGCCCGGAAGCTTCTTGCTGGGGAGCTGCAGCACGCGAACGGTCGCATCGGGGATCTTGGCGTTCAAGGTGAGCAAGCCGTCGGTGAAGTCGCCGAACACGTCCAGCTCGCCCTCGACGGTGGCGCGCTCCTCGCCCGCCTGGCGCAGCGGCACCGCCGCCTTCTGCACCGGCCGGCCGTCGACCACTCGTCCCTTGACCGACTCGTCGTCTCCCAGGTGCACCTCGCCGGTGAAATCGATCGCCGCGGGCGCGCCGGCCGTGGCGCCCGCCCGCTGCGAACCGACCAGCACCGCCGAGAACGTCCCGCCGCTCATCGACCCGCTCAGCCGCTCGACCACCACCTCCTTGGGCGAGAAGTTCGCGTCGAGCGACACGTCCTGGAATACGCCTTGCCCGGCGATGTCGAACTGGCCGCCGCGCAGGCGCGCTTTGCCCTCCGGCTTCGGCTTTCCCAACAGCCCGCTCACCTTGACCTGCGCGTCGAGCGTGCCTCCGGCGCCGCGCAGGCGCGGCGCGACTCCGGAGAGGAACGCCAGGTCCAGGTGTCGCGCGTCGACCTGGCCCGTCAACTCGCCGTCGAGCACGGAAGCCGCTCCCTTGCGCAACAGAGTGCGCGCCCCGAGGTCGGCGACGAGATTCACGTGACCCAGGAAGCTGCCGCCGCCTGGCGGGTTGATGCCCAGGTGCAGCAAGCCGCCGTCGCGCGTCGCCTCCACGTAGAGGTCGGCGTTCCCGAGGTGCTTGCGGTCGCGTTCGACGTCGCGGAGCTGGAACTGTCCCTGCAGCTGGGGCGAGGCCGCGCTGCCGCTCACCGTCAGGCGCCCTTGCAGCCGTCCCTCGGCGGGGCTGCGATCCTGACCGGCCAGGTTGGCGACGCGACCCACCAGGAGCGCGGGGACGTCGAGCGTCAGGGACAGGGGACGCCCGAGCAGCGGCTCGAGGGACGCCGAATCGACCTTCGCCCGCGCCAGCTCGACCATCTCCGACCCCGAGAGCGCGGCGGTCGCCTCCACCCGCGCGATGGGGTCGCCGTTCGACTGCGCCCCGAAGGAAAGCTTCACGGCCTCGTCGACCGCGAGCTGCGTCTGGAAGGAGAGCCCGCGGATCTTCCCCGAGGTGATGCCGTCCCCGCGCGCCGATGCAGCGAGGTGCGGCGCCAGCGGCGTCCCGGTGAGACGGACCGAGAGGCTCACTTCTCCCTTGGCGTTGCCGGGCAGCGCTCCGGCCCGCGCGAGCCGCTCGAGCGGCAACTGGGCCACCGCCAGGTCGAGCTGCACCGGGCGCCGCAATGCGCCCGCGAGGTAGGAGTGATCGCGCAATGCGCGGGCCAGCTCGAATGGCGTCTGCCCGGAGAGGCTCACCGTCGGCTCGCCGGCGATCGTGAGCGCTCCGTCCAGCGAGGCCCGGCCCTTGTCGAGCACGATTCCGGCGCGCAGGTCCAAGTCGCGCATGCGCACGGTGCCGGCGCGGCGTGCCTCGAGGGACAGCGTCGCGCGCGGCGCCCCCAGGGTGCCGGTCGCGAGCAGGCGGGCCTCCACCGCGCCTTGGATCTGCTGCTGGCGCAGGCGGTCCAGGCGCAAATTCTCCGCGAGCTGCGCCAGGTCGGCGCCACGCAGCTGCACGTCGGCGCGCACCGGCGTGTTCGCCGAAAGCTCCGGAAGCGCCTGCACCGGCGCGTCCGCGTCGAAGCGCAGCTCCGGACCGCCACGCTGCGCCCGCACGAAGCCGTCCGCGCGCAGCTGCCCGCCGTGCAGATGGGCGTGCGTGTGCGCGTCGAGGGGCAAGTCCGCCGTCTGCCGCACTCCCACGCCGCGTAGATCCGCCTCGAGGTCTAGCTCGGGCCGCGCCTTCGGACCGTTCACCACCAGGTTTCCGTCCAGCCGTCCGTGCAGCCCCAGATCGGGGGGCAGCGCGAAGGTGGGCAGGCGCGCGAGGTCCAGGTCCTTCACCACTGCCGCGGCGTCGATCCGGACGGGCGTGAGCTGCGCGGAGAGGCGCAGGGACCCATGCTCGCCCACCAGGTCGAGCGGCTCGACGATGGTGACGCCCTCGCGGAAGTGGATGCGCGTCTCGTGCGCCAGCCGCAGCTCGTTGCCGGGCCAGGCGACGCTGAAGTTCGCCAGCCGCAGCCCGTCGCGGTCGTCGTCGATGCGCGCGTCGCCGGAGAGCAGCAACCGGCCCTGCGCAACCGCCGAGTCGATGCGCAGGTTCGCCCACGGCCACCGCAGGTTCGCGTCGATGCGCGGCGACTGCAGCACGATCTGACCGGCATCGAGCGATGCCGCGGCCAGCCGCAGGTGCCCGTCCGGCGCCGCGAGCTTGCCGCGCAGGACACCGTCGACGGCCAGCGCCCGGGCCGCGAACTGGCCGTCCAGCCGGATCGCGGGAACGCGGAGATGCACCTGGGCATCGGGCGCCCGCGGCGAGCCGGTGAGGTGCGCCGCGAGGTGCGCCGACCCCGACAGGGGCAGCGAGCGCTTTTTCTGCAGCGCGCCTACGGCGCGGCCCGCCACGCGCAGGTCCGGAGCGTTCACGTCGAGATCGAGCGCGACTGCGTCGAACGAGGCGGTGCCGTGCGCCGAGATCTGCAGGCCGAGCGCGGTCGCGGTGAAAGCCCGCACCAGCGCCTCGCGGCCCTGCACGTCGGCCTGGACGTCGAGGCGCACCTCTCCGACGCGGTCGATGTGGGCCGGTCCGACGTGGGCGCGCAGGCCCAGGTCGCCGCGAATCCCGTGCGGGTCGAGCTGCGGTACGCCGCGGCCGCGCGCCTCGATCCGCGCGCTCACCTCGCCCTCCGGGCCCGCCACGGCGACCCGCGCCGGGTCGACGCCGTCCAGCGTCAGCGCCACCTGCCACCGCGGCGGCGTTCCGAGCGTCACTTGCGCATCGAGCTGGGCCCGGCCGCCGCCGGCCTCGAGGCGAACGGCGAGCGAGACGGAGTCGCCCTGCATCCGCGCGTCGACTTCGCCGCGCACCTCGCGCGAGAGCGGCGATGGCTGCCCGCGCAGCAGCACCGAGAGATCCTTCGGCGCCACGCGGAGCTGCCGCAGGTGCAGCTCGCCGCTCCGCGCGGCGAGGTCGTAGCGCCCCTGGCCCGTGAAGCCGCTCTCCCCCAGCGCTACCCGCAGCTCGCGCACTTCGGCGCTGCCCGTATTCGCGGAGCCGGTGAGCCGGGCATCGACGTCCAGCGCGACCGGGTCCCTTCCGGGCGAGGTGAGCTCGGCCTGGAAGGTGAGCCGCGCGTCGGCCCCGTCCGCGGCGTACCGCGCGTGGGGTGCGGTGATCCCGGCGCCCTCGAGCGCGAAACGCGCCTCGGCGCGAGGCGCCGGACGCAGCGCGATGCTGCCGTTCTCGAGGCGCAAACCGGACACGTCGATCACCCACTTGAACGGGCCGCTCTGCGGCTGCGTCTCGGTGGGCGGGCTGCGCGGCTCGAGCGCGCGGCTGAGCGTGGTCGCCGGCTTGCCGTCCGGGCCCTCGACGGTCGCGATGTCGATGCGCGGACGGATCAGCTGCACGTCGCTGAGCAGAACCTTGTTGGTGCGCAGAGCGATCGGGTTCACGTGCAGGCAGACCCGGTCGGCGGCGAGCGCGGGGTTCCCGTCGGGGTCGCGCAGATCCACGCCGTCCGCGCAAATGGTCAAGAAGCCGCGGACCTCGAGGGTTCGCACCGTCAGGCGACCGCGGATGGCGTTGCGCCCTTGCTCGGTGACGACTTCCCCCAGCTTGCGGGCACCGGTGCCGGTGTGCAGCCAGACGAGCGCCACCACGATCGCCAGGAGCACGAGACCGAGCAGGGCGGCGGCGGCGAGCCCGATTCGGCGCATGGCGCGCCGCTGCGGGCGGCGCGCCGGCGGCCGCGCCCCTGGCCGGGGCACGTAGGCGGGCGTCATCTCGGGCGGGTGGGGTTCGCTCACGCGCTTGCAATTTTAGCCGCGGTGGAAGCCGGCGGCAGCCTCGCCGGGCCTGCAATGTCAGAACGCCTCTCCGAGCGTGATGTGATACGCCCACCGACGCAGGTAGATGCAGGTCCCGGTGCTCTGGTCGCAATCGGGGCCGATCCGGGTCGGGGTGACTGGAAATTGTGTCCCTGTGGTCGGATCGGTCGCGGTGGCCCCCGGAGCGAACACCGGCGCGGGGTTCAGCAGGTAGGCGACGTCGAGTCGGATGGGGCCGAAGGGCGTGTTGTAGCGGAGGCCGATGCCAGGCGCGACCTCCAGCCCTCCTTTCCAGGGCAGGCTCGCGCTGTCGGTGATGCGGCTCGCGTCGGTGAAGAGCACGATCCCGCTGTGCGGGAGGAGAAAGTCGGTGCGAAACCGCAGCTCGCCCGAGAGGAGCGCCGCGCCGTTCCCGCCGACCCCGGCGTAGGTAGACCAGTAGCTCTGGACGGGTCCGAACGGCGTGATCAGGCGCGATCCGACGCCGGCACTGGGGGCACCGCCGAACTTGGGTCCCTGGCCATAGGATGGGTAACCTCGCTGGTAGCTCTGCCCGCCCCCGAAGAACCGCTGCGTGAAGGGGCTCGGACTGTCTCCTTCCAGGATGAGCGCGCCATACTGCGCGCGAGCGGCGAGCACCAGCCAAGGCCTGACGGGAAAGTAGGCGCGCACCTCGGGCTCCAAACGGAAGTAGCTGAACGAGCCGGGCTTGAGGGTTTGCTGCAAAGAGACCGTGCCGAGGAACCCCGTGGTCGGCTCCAGGACATTGTCGCGTGAATCGTAGGTGTACCGCAGCTCCGGATAGGTGAGGGTGCAGGCCTTGTTGCACCCCACGAGGTTCCCTTGGGCCTGCCCGGCCAGCGTCAGCAGCTGGGTCAAATCGACACCGTTCAGGAGCGCGTCGAAGTACCGGACGAAGTTCAACGACGCGGCCACCGTGTGTCTGTCGAAGCGGTAGAGGGGACCGAACCTGCCGGCAATCTCGTTGTAGGCGAACCCCTGCTGCAGCTCGCGTGCGAATTCGATGCGGCTGACGAAGTCGAGGCCTGGGAAGAGGATGTTGGGCGTGACGAGCTGCGCGCTCGTCAACGTGACGGGCCCGGTCTGCGTGTTCACGTTGGGCGGCCGCCGGATCACGTCGGGCAGGCTCGGCACGTACGCGTAGCCGACGGTCGAGCTCAGCTCGAGGCGGCGCAGCCCTCCGAACAGGTTGCGGTTGGTGTAGTCGGCGCGCAGGCGCGGCAGCTCCCAGCGGAACTCCTCGATCTGGCCTCCGACGCCTACCCGGATGGTCTGGAAGGGGGCCTCGCGCACGGTCACCCGCACCGCGGCGACCGGGCTGTCGCCGAGCGGCTCGAGCGAGACGCGCGCGCCGGCGAATGCCCCGAGGTTGTAGACCCGCTGCTGGCCGAGCTGCATGGCGCGCGGCGAGAACCGGTCTCCGCGGTGGATGCCGGTGGCGCGGACGATCTCCGAGGTGTCTACGGCGCGATTGCCGGTCACCACCACGCGTCCGAAGGTGTACCGGGGCCCGGCATCGAGCGTGTAGGTGACGAACGCGGTCGCATCTTCGGGCGCGACCCGCACCTGGCCCGTGACTTTCGCCTCGGCGAAGCCGCGCTCCTTGAGCTGCTCGACCAACTGATCCTTCGACTTCTCGTAATTGTCCTCGTCGAACGGATCGCCGCGATGCAGCTCCAGGGCGGTGTCGATGTCCGCCATCTCGTCGGGAGTGACCCCGTTGGTCTCGACGAACCAGATGTCCTTGACGTAGGCGCGGCGGCCTTCCTCGATGTGGACCGCCAGGCGGACGCGGCCCTTCTCGTCCCGGACCTCGTCGACAGAGGTGACCTTCGCCTCGTAGAAGCCTTTCTCGTTGTACCAGCGGGCGATCCGCTTCGCGTCGATGGCGAAGAGGTCCGCATCGTAGTACCGCGCCGTCTTCTTGAAGAAGCCGCTCGTGGGAGCAGTGGCGATGTGGTCGAGCAGCTCGCCCGAGGAGATGCTCTTGTTCCCCACGAAATCGATTCCGACCAGGACCGGCCTCCCCTCGAACGGCGTCGAGGGAGTCGCGCAAGCGCAGAGCGCCAGCAACAAAGGGGGCAGGGTCTTGCGCAAAGCCTGGGCAGGGTAGTCGAGCCCGGGCGCCTTGTGCACTGCGGATGGGTCAGGGACGGTGGCGAAGCAACAAATGCAGATTCTGCTTCTCCCAGGCGCGCGCGCGGTCGTACCCGGGGAACGTCCGCTCGCGGGCGCGGAAATCGCGGCCGTGCACGATGCGCCGGCCATCGCGGCCGCTGACCGGCGGGATGGCCTGGTGGAGCATCTCGTGGAAGACGACCAGCTCGACGAAGTGCCGCGGGACGCGGGCGTCGTCGAGCGCGGGGTGGATCCGGATCAGCTTGTGGTCGTGCAGGTACACGCCCATCTTGATCGACCGGCGCCGCCCGCCCGGTCCGCGCCGCCCCCAGCCGATGCGCGCCTCGAGGCGCCCGCCGAAGTGCTGCGCGTTCAGGCGCCCGAAGATCTCGCCGAGGTCGTGGACGCGGCCGCGCTGGGTGAGCGTCTGCTGCGGCCGCTCGGGCACCACGCGGATCAGATCGCGGTTGTGGCGGATGTACTCGTCGATGGCGCGGCCGTGCGTGCGGCGGCTCCGCCCGGTGAACCCCGCCAGCGCCCGCACCAAGTCGTCGTTCGCCGCCGAGAACATGTGGTGCAGGCGGAACCGAACGCGGCCTTGCAGCCGCTTGAACGACACCATCGTCCAGGCATTGTCCGTCAGGTGTACGTCCACCGGCTCCCGCAGCAGGCGCCCGATCCGTTCGGCGAGCAGGGATGCGGCCGCCTGCGGCTCGGGCCGCGCCGGGAGCGTTGCCGCCCGATCGGCGGCACGCGAGGAGAAGAGCGGAAGCTGCGTCGGTTTCATACCGGGCATCCACTCTAGGGGCAGGCCGATCGCTTGGGCAACAGGGTCCTCGCGCTTCCTCCGGGTGAGCAAGCAGCCGAGCGGTCATGCACGCTCCTACATCGCTCGACACCGGCCGCGCCGCTTCGCGCAACCGAGGTGCAGCCGGATGCGCCGCGGCGCCGCCGCGGATTCGCGGCGACACCTCCGCTTCGCGAGCGCGTCGCGCGCGCGATCTTCGTTCACTGTTGGTGAAGTCATTTTCACTCTCAAAAATCGCGGAGATCGGCGCGGCCGCTTCCTTGACAGCATGGATCGCGCTCTCT
>JBJMQJ010000380.1:0-12691 GCA_045802765.1 Myxococcales bacterium | reverse complement strand
CGCTTGCACTTCTGGGCGAGCTCATCGAGACGTGGCTGGGGTTCCGGTTCGCGCGGAAATATGGCGCCTCGAAGCGCGCGGCCTGGGGCGCGCTGATCGGCGGATTGGTCGGCGCCGTGGTAGGCGTTCCCGTGCCCGTGATCGGATCCGTGATCGGCGCGTTCGTCGGGTCGTTCGCCGGCGCCGCCGTGTTCGAGTACACGATGTCGAAGCACACGGGAACCGCCGTGGCAGCCGGCTGGGGCGCAGTGCTCGGCCGCGCAGCCGCAGCCGCGGCGAAGATCGCTCTCGGGATCGTGATCGGCGTGATCAGCGTCATCGCCGCCTTGCGCCGCATCGCGGAGACCACTTAGCCCGCCCGCAGGGAGCGTCAGGCAGCGGCGCGGTGCTTGCGCTCGCCGCGACTCGTTCGCCAGCGGTCTCGAGCTGCCGCAGGACCTCGGCCACGTCGCCGGCTCGAGAGCAAAGCGCGGTCGTGCAAGAACTTCAGCGTACTCGGCCATGATTCGCCCGTCGAACACCAAGGTCAGATCGCCGGCGAGCAGAAGCGTGAGCACCTGCGCGGGCGCCCCGCTGGAATTCAGAAATGCGGATACCAGAACGTTCGTGTCGAGGACGATCCGCTCGACGGTAGAGCTTGAGCCAGCACGGCTCGCAACCGCGGGCATGGTGGACCCTCAATTTGCCTCAAAGCTTCCCGGTCGCGACCTTTGAGCGTGGACGGCATTCCGCCGTTCGGTCACGCCCGGCCGCGACAAGGGGCCGTCGGCAAGTGAGTGGGCTTGTTCTCGGTTCTCCGCCGGCGGGTGGGCCGAAGGGCTCTCGCGGGTGAGTGGACCGCTGCTGCTGGCTCTCACTTCCTGTCTTGAACCGATCCTAGCCTCGACTTGGGAGAGGCAAGCAAGGACAAACTCATCCGCGACGGCTGCGCGCGGCGCGGGCCGCCTTGATCTCAGCGTCAATGTCCTTCGCAGATAGCGTGTCGAGACCGCGTGTCTTCGCGCGCTCCTGGGCCCGCCGGAGCGCCGCAAACGCCCTGCCGCTTGCGGAGCCGGAAGCCTCGAACGCATTCCGCAGTGCCAGCACGCGAAGGTAAGTGCCAATGCCCAGCCCTTCCCGACCAGCCTGCGCAGCAATGGTGTCGTGTTCTTCTTTGGTCAGACGGATCTGGATCGTGAGGTCGCGCAAGCCCTTGTTGGAGAAGCACATTTCGCCACACCCACGCGCAGGTGACGACGAGCGTTACGCTCACCTCCTCCCCCGCTACCTGTTCTGCGGCGCCACATCACAATTGTGGCGAGGATGAACAAGGCTGGCAATGAGGGATCGGACGTCGCGTTTGTGCCAATCGTGCATCCGCCGCTACCGCCCCCAGCTCCACCGCCACCGCCGCTACTGGGACTTCCCGCCGGCGCAAACGTAGCGCTGACCGTCGTGCGGGAATTCATTGTGACAACACACGGATTGCCCTGTCCCGCGCAGGCGCCGGACCAACCGTCGAAAACGTTGCCTTGAGATGGGATGGCAGTGAGGCTCACCACCAGATTGAAGTCATAGAGCTCCGAACAATCGGCACCACAGTTGATGCCCGCGGGGCTCGAGGTCACGGCGCCAGTCCCTGTCCCCGAAATCGCAACGCTTAGCACCAGCTGCAGGGTGAAATTCGCCGTCACCGACCTGGCCGCATCCATTGCGACGCTGCAACCGCCCGACCCCCCGCACGCACCGGACCAGCCCGAGAAGACCGAGCCGGCTGAGGGCACGGCGGTGAGGGCCACCACCGTATTCGGGTCGTAGGCCTCCGAGCAATCGCCACCGCAGTTGATGCCCGCCGGGTTGGAAGTGACCGCGCCGGCGCCCGTTCCCGAAATCGCCACGGTCAACACCGGTTTCAGCATAAAAGTCGCCATCACCGACTTGGCCGCATCCATCGTCACGTCGCAGGTGGTCGACAAGCCACTGCATGCGCCCGTCCAGCCAGAAAAAAAGGAATCGGCCGATGGCGTCGCGGTGAGGGTAACCACCGTGTCGAGATCATACGGCTCGGAACAGTCACCGCCGCAGGCAATCCCGGCGGGACTGGAAGTCACCGAACCGACGCCGGTGCCCGCCGTCGTGACCGTCAGCAATCGCGTCGGCACAACCGTCGTTGTAAAGCTTGCCGTGACCGATTTCGCAACGTCCATCGTCACGTCGCAGGTGGGGGACGCGCCGCTGCACGCGCCCGACCAGCCGGAGAAGACCGAGTTCGCCCCGGGTGTTGCCGTAAGAGTCACAACGGTATCGAGATTGTACGGCTCGGAACAATCGGCGCCGCAGGTAATCCCGGCCGGGCTGGAACTCACCGTGCCGATTCCGGTACCGGCAGTCGTGACCGTCAACAGTCGTGTCGTCACGAACTTGGCGGTAACGGATTTGCCCGCATCCATGAATACGGTGCAGTTATTGCCCCCGAGGTTGGAACATGCTCCAGACCAACCGGCGAAAACCGAACCCGGAGACGGAACTGCGGTCAATGATACGGCGGTATTGGGGCTATAACGCTCGGAGCAGTCGTTGCCGCAATCGATCCCCGGCGAGAGTGACGTCACCGTGCCACTTCCAGTTCCACTGAGGGTTACGGTCAGCAGCGGCTGGCCCAGGTAAATCGCGCCTGCTGAATGCGGTCCATCCATGATCAGGTTGCACGTGCTCGCGGTACCGTTGCACGCGCCGGACCAGCTGCTGAAAACGGCATCAGGCGTTGGATTCGCCGTCAGCGTCACTGCGGTATTGACGTTGTAGACCTCTGAACAATCGGTACCGCAATCGATGCCGCCCGGCGTCGACGTCACCCTTCCTCCCACCCTTCCTCCCACGGCGGTGAGGGTTACCGAGAGCTCGTATCGCGCGCTGAACTGAGCCGCCACGGACGTGTACCGATTCACGGTGACTACGCACGGGTTCGGCTGGCCCGCGCAGGCGCCGAGCCAGCCGATGAAGTTCTCTCCGGTTGCGGCAGTCGCCGTCAGGCTCACGACCGTACCCTTTGAATACTTCTCGATGCAGTCCGTTCCGCAATCGATCCCCGGGGACGCAGACGTGATTGAACCGAGTCCGCGAACGCGCGTGGTCAAGTAGGCGTGATTCGGCAGGTTCTTGCCGGTTTCATAGTAGCCCTGGTGCTTGGGACCACCCATGAATTGGCCCCATTCGATAGGACCGTGTGGCGTCGTCGGGCCGCCAAGGTCATAGACCCAGACCGAGTCTTGGAGACCGGCAAAGCCTGTACCGCTTATTCCCGTGAGAATGAGTTCGTTGTGTCCGTCAAGGTCGATGTCCGCAATAGCCGGCGCGTTGCCCGCAAAATCCAGTGGTTTCGGGAATCCCGCAAGCGGAAATCCATTGCGGCTGTAGGCGCGCAGGTGCCCCGCCACGCTGCCGGCGTCGTTCGTCGTGATGGCGATGTCCGGAAGACCGTCGCCATCGAGGTCGCCTACGACCGGCGCGGAGTTGTTTGACCACGTACCTGGAATTGGTACTGGCCAGCCTGGAAAGACAGTACCGTCGCCCTTCCATACGCTCAATCCGGTAAAGGACTGAACGATGATTTCGGGAATACCGTCGCCATCGAGATCCGCCAAAACGGGTGCTGACGCGCCGAAAATTTCAAAAGTACCGCGGATCGTGCGCTTGATCGCCCCATCGCTGCCGATGATGTAGATCAGATCAACGGACGATGGATCCTCAAATGCCCGCCCCACGACGATGATCTCCGGTTTTCCGTCGCCGTCGACGTCGCCGACAACGGGAAAGTGATCTCCACCGCCGTGAGGTTCAATCGGAACCGGAAATCCGGAAACCAAGCGGCCATCGTCATGGAACGCGTATACGTTCGCATCGGCGCCGCGGCTCACGGTGATGATTTCCAGACTGCCGTCGCCGTCCAGATCCGCCACGGCCGGCGTAGCCAGCACACCGCCCGCGGTCGGCGTCGTTATCGGCCAACCGGCAAGACGCCTTCCGTCGGCACGATAGGCAGCCATCGTGGCGACCGAGACGCCGTCGTTCTCCTCGATAAAGATCTCATCCACGCCGTCGCCGTCTACGTCGGCCGCGGTGGGAGGCGTTTTCGAAAAAGAGCCGATCGGCCAGCCCGGAAGGACCGAGCCGTTTCCGCTGTAGGCCGCCTTGTATTGTCCAAGGTAATTGGCGAACACCTGCAGGCCGGAGCCGGTCCCGGTGAAATTTCCCAGCACGGGATACGCCGCCCCAAGAAGCTCCGGAGCCGGGCCGTCCGGCGTCGCTACGGTCCGCGGCCACCCGGGTGCCGCCGTACCGTCGGGCTTCCACGCATAGAGCGGCCCCGCGGCAATTCCGGTGTGAAGGATTTCCAGCGCCGAGGCGCCATCGATGTTGCCGACGAGCGTATGGAGGGACGGTCCTCCGTGGACCGTGCCGCCTAAGAATAGCGTTTGTTGCGGAAAACCGGCCTTCAGATGAGCGTCCACTATGATCGTGATGACTTCTCCGTTTGCAAACGTCAGGGCGTAGGTTCCCGCCGCCGCCGGCGCCCACGCCCCCGAATAGACGCCGTCGTTTGCCGACTGGTCGTTACCCGAACCGTCGTCGTGCAGTACGATGGTCTCGCCGCCTGGGGAAACCGTTACCGTAGGAGCTCCGTTTGGGACCGCGCAATTGATGTGCAGCATTCTGAGGGCAACGGCGGAACCGACTCGCACCGGGTTTACCGAGTCGACCCTGGGCTGAAGACGCGAAAGAATTGGCGTATCGACGCAGTGGAGTGAGCCGTTGGCGTTCAGCCGACGCTGCGAAATCGTGCTGCTCATCGCCGGCACGACGTCACCTCCGGCAATGATCAGGTTCTTTATCGCCCTCCAGTCCCGCGCGGGATCCTGAGCCTTGAGCAACACGGCGGTACCGGCGACGTGCGGCGACGCCATCGACGTGCCGGACTCGAGGCCGTACGCGTTGCCCGGGAGCGTGCTAAGGACATCGAAACCCGGAGCCGCAGTATGTACGGTGTGTCGCCCAAAGGAAGAAAAGAACGGCATGACATCGGCGGCCGTGAACGCCGCGACGCACAGCACGTTGGGCAGATCGTAGTTACACGGGTACGAGCTCGCGACATCGTTGTCGACGCCGTCGTTCCCGGCCGCGGTCACAAAAAGGATTTCGCGAAGCCGCTGCGCATCGATTGCATCCAGAAGCGCCTGCGAGAAAAAAATGCCGCCCCAGGAGTTGTTCGAGGCGATGATGTTCAATCCGCGATCCTTCATCGCAGCGACGTAATCGAGGCAGGCAATAGCGTCGGCGGTGGTTCCCGATCCGGCGGCATCAAGGAATTTGCACGGCAGAATTTTCACGTTCCAGGCGACGCCGGCGACGCCGATTCCGTTGTTGCCGACTGCGCCGATGATTCCGGCCACGTGTGTCCCATGACCGTTGTCGTCCAGGGGATCGGAGTCATCGTTGGATGTATCGATGCCGTGACAGTCGTCGATATGGCCATTGCCATCGTCGTCGATCCCGTTGTTGTTGCAATCGGCCGTATTCTGAAAGATATTGGCCGCGAGATCCTCGTGGTTGTAATCGACGCCTGTGTCGATCACCGCCACGACAACATCACTCCTTCCCGTCGTGATATCCCAGGCCTCTGGGGCATCGATGTCCGCATCGACTGCGAAACCGGTTTGGCCGGTGTTTTGCAGTCCCCACTGCTCTGGAAATCTTGGATCGGTGGGAATGGTGTTGATGCTGACGACGTAGTTGGGCTCGACGTATGCCACATCCGGGTGCTTGAGGTAGGTAGCCATCGCCTGGTGCGCCTGCACACCGGGCGCGAGCTTCAAGTGATGTAAACCAGGGACCGACCGATAAGCGCGCGCGGATCGGAGTGGCACCTGGGAAAGAATATTCATGCTGCTCGCCCGAGTCACATGGGACTTGAATTTCACCAGGAGTTCGCCGAAAACGGCGCGGGGCGGCGGTGCTTTGGCGGCGTCGAGCCGAGCAGAGTGATAGGTTATGGTGCCATTAGGCTCGCGAGTGACGAGCGGGCCGGAAGAGAGGCCCGGCGCGACTCGGGGGTTACCTGTGATTTGTGTCGCGTTGCTGCTGGAAGATTGCGGCGTCGTGGACTTCCCGGACTCGGGAGAACACGCCACGAGACTGGCGGCGGTCGCCGCAATGACCGAAAGACAGATTACCCTCCAGAACACGAGTCCCCCCTTCCCCGCTCACCCTTTCAGCGAAATTCCTAGGCTAAAAGGCAGTCTTATCTAAGTTTCTCGACGGGCCTTCCCACCAACAATGCTCCGGGCGCACGAAGCGGGTCAAGGGGCGGCCCGGTCAATCGTGTTTCAGGGGCGAAGCCGCTTTGCCGCCGTGGCTATTCCCGCCAGGCCGACCCGAGGAGCGAACGGAGCTTTGCTCGCATCCGTGCACCGGCGCTGCGGCCGCGCCCGAGCTGTTGCGCAACGCGTTCCATGTTCAAGGTGCCGTATGACCGAACATCGAGTTCCATGGCCGCCAACCACTGGCGCTGAATGCGCGACGCACCAGTCTTGAAGCGGTCTAGAGCCTCTCGTGCAGTCCGCTTTGACTCTTCCTGCAACAGCACCGAAAGCTGCTGGGGCTCCTCCCGCATGGCCGCCGTTGTCTCCGCTAAGGGCGCTTGGTCTGTCACTTCTTGGACCTCACGGATGCGTCGATCTTTCTTCCATCGACGAACCCGCGCGCCAGCCAGACTAAGCGACCCGGCGACGCCCCTCACCGGAATTGGGGGCGGTGTTCTCGAGGTGGTCGAGGACTTCCACAAGAACACCTACCGGGCGATCTGCAAGGTCCAGCTCGGCGACGTAGTGTACGTCCTTCACGTCTTTCAGAAGAAGTCGAAGTTGGGCAAGGCGACACCAAACGCCGACATCGACCTGATCAAGTCGCGGCTCAAGTTGGCGAAGCAGGACCACGACCGGCGAACCAAGGCAAAGGGGAAGTCGTGACCAAGACCGGCAAGAATCGCAGCAGCATCACCGAGGGCAGCGGGAACGTCTTCGCCGACATGGGCGTGCCCGAGCCGGAGCACGTCCTCGCCAAGGCCAAGCTCGCCGCCAAGATCGCCGCTGCGATCGAGGAAGAGGAACTCACCCAGATCGAAGCGGCCGAGCGCCTCGGAACGGACCAGTCGAAGGTGTCCGCCATCGTCCGCGGCCGCCTCGACCAGTTCTCGACAGAGCGGCTCCTGCAGTACGCCCAGATGATCGGCTACGACGTGGAGATCCGCTTCAGCCGCCGGCACCAGGGAACCGGGCGCTTGCGAATTGGCGCGTAAACCTCGTCAGAGAGAACGTCGGACGAATACAACGCGCAGCTAACGCTGCGGTGGGACGCCCTCGCATGCGATGGAGCCTCCAACATCAGCGACAGTTCTAAAGCGCTTTCCTATTCGGCTGCTGTCAGACCATGTCGCGAGAAGGCCTCTTGGCCGTGTCGGTTTTCAGTAGCTAGAGCCACCCCTGTTCAAAAGCTAGGGACCTGCGAGGTAGGCTTGCGGCTGCGCGCGATCTCTCCGGCAGCGCACGGGACGATGAATCCGCTCTCTGGAGCCCAAGGCGACAGGTCGGATAAGTCCCGTTCTGTCCTCTGGCGCCTGCGTGCCCCGTTCTTCGCAAGCGTAGCAGAATCTCTCGCGGCAGGCTCACGGAGCCGCCGCGCACGGTGATCACCGTCCTCGGCCTCTGGCGGTCCTGATCGCCTGGAAGGAAGGCGATGTCGCCTGAGTCCCCCGGCTGGAGCGTCGCCAGCCAGCTTTGCGGGCACCTCGCGATTCTGTCGCTCATGGCCATCGGCGGCGGCGTGGTCATGGTCGCGCCCGAGGTCCACCGGTTCGTCGTCGATTCGCACGGATGGATCACCGCCGAGCAATTTTCCGCTGCCTACGCAATCGCGCAGGCCTCTCCCGGCCCGAACATGCTGTACGTAACCCTCGTCGGATGGCAGGTCGCCGGGTGGGCCGGCGCGCTCGCGCCCACCGTTGCGATCGTCGCGCCGCCGACGCTGCTGACGCTCGGGCTCATGCACGCATCCTCGAGGCGCACGCCGGGCCGATTCGCCCGCGCCATCGGCAAGGGCCTCGCTCCGCTGTCGATGGGGCTGCTCTTCGCAACCGCGTGGATCCTCTTGCGCGGCGCGGCGACAGACTGGCGCGCCCTCGCCGTGACGCTGCTCGCCGCGGCAGTGGTGCTGCGCACGAAGATCAATCCGGTGTGGGTGATTGCCGCCGGCGCCGCCGCCGGTGTCGCCGGAACCGTCTGACTTCAGCGCGTTCCAGTTCAAACTTCGCCGGCGCCGACGTCGAAGATCAATTTTGGATCGCGTCATGCGATCCAGCGGCCGACCGCGCTCCCGGAACGCACCGTGACGGGCTGGCGAGGGACTGAGTCTAGCTACCGCCTCAGGTCGTACCCAGCTTGCCGCAATTGACATCGAGAGCCTGGCCTCAGGCTCTCCCGGGGGCGGTATGGATCTGCGACGCGCGGGGTGTGTTCTTATTGCATTGGCTGTAATCGCAGGATGCAATGGGCAATCAAGCGACGGACTCGACCGCGCCGAGGCGCGCATCGAGACGGTCGGCGGCGCCACGGCGGTCACGACGTTCCATTCCATTGGCCTCTACTGGGCTCCCGCCGGCGGTTCGGAGTCGCGCCAATGCAACGTCCAATACCGACGCTTCAACCAGAACGAACCGTGGAAGGCGGGCTATCCCCTCTGGTTTGACAGCCGGGACGGCCAGTACCGGGGCAGCCTGGTCCTGCTGCAGCCGGGGACCACCTACGAGATCAAGCTCGATCTCACCGGTAGCCCTGCGACCTCAGCGAGCCTGAACGCCACCACCTGGAGCGAGACGTTCCCGGTGGGAACGACGGTGACGCTGCCGGCCACCTCGAGCAGCACCTTCAACATCACGCAGGGAGGGACACCGGGAGCCTACCGCCTGTACACCGCGGCCCCTGGCGGGTCCACCATCGACGTGAACAACGCCCAGGACAACGACATCGTCATCAACAACGCGTCGTACGTGATCGTCCGCGGGCTCACCCTCAAGGGGGCGCGCAGCCACGCGATCCGGCTCCTGGGCAACGTGCACGACGTCGTCATCGAGGAGAGTGACTTCTCGGGTTGGGGCCAGATCGCGCCCGACGGTTGGGGCGTGAACTACGAAGGCGGAATCTATTCGCAAAGCTCGGATGCCACCGTCGAGCGCATCATCGTCCAGCGCAACCGTTTCCATCATCCCCGCGCGGACTCGAACAGCTGGGCGGAACCTCGTCCCTTCTACGCCAACGACCCCCATCCCGCGGGGGCACAGGCGATCGTGTTCATCGAGTCGAGGGGAAACCATGTGTTCCGGTACAACAGCGTCCACTCGGACGATAGCCATTACTTCAACGACTGTTTCGGGGGCGGCGAAAACTTCTCGAAGACGGCTGGCTTCCCGGGCGTCGACTCCGACATCTACGGCAACGCCATCTCACAGTGCTGGGACGACGCGATCGAGTCGGAGGGAGCGAACCGCAACGTTCGTATCTGGGGGAACTTCATCGAAAACACCAACACGAAGGTGGCCGTGGCCAGCACGGAAGTCGGGCCCGTCTACGTCTTTCGCAACGTCAGCGGAATCTCTCGCAGCGTGGGAACTGACGTCGAGCCGAACTGGGACACGGCGGGGCGCGGAAGTTTCTTGAAGACCAAGGACTTCGGCGGCGGAAAGGTCTTCGCCTTCCACAACACCGTCCTCCAACCGCCACCTCCGCCCGGATTCACTCTCACCATCGGCGTCGATCAGGCCTTGGGCTGTTGCGAAGGAATGACGAACGTCTTCTCGCGCAACAACATCCTCCAGGTCCACAAGGATTGGCACGAGAGCATCGCCGACGGCCTGCACGACCCGCAGGGTGACTACGACTACGATCTCTACAACGGCGTGATCAATGCGCGCCCGGGCCAGGAGCAGAACGGGCGCAAGGGCGTGCCCATCTACGCGTCCGGCAACGGTCCCGGCGAGTTTGCGCTGGCTCCGAACAGCCTCGGCTTCGACCAAGGCGTGGTGCTGCCGGGCTTCAATGATGGCTACGCCGGCTTGAAGCCTGACATGGGCGCCTTCGAGGCGGGCAGCCCTCCGATGGAGTTCGGCGTGGATGCGTACCGCACTCCGCTGCCACAGCCGCTGACGTTGCCCGCCGATATCAACGCCGGCGGGCCCGCGGTCGCGCCGTTCCTCGCCGATACGAACTTCTCGGGAGGATCCATCACGACCAACTGGACAGGCGCCATTGACACGACCGGCGTCGTCGAGCCGGCGCCAGAGGCCGTCTACCAGTCCGAGAGGTACGGCAACTCGACCTATACGATGACCGGTCTCACCCCTGGCCGCGTCTACCACGTCCGTCTGCACTTCGCCGAGAACTACGCCCCCCACGTCGTCGGGTCGCGCAAGTTCGACGTCGACATCAACGGCGCTCTCGTGCTCGACGACTTCGACATCCTGGCCGTGGCCGGCGCCCAGCACAAGGCGGTGGTGCGGGAGTTCGACGTCGCCGCGAGCGGAAGCGGGCAAGTCGTCATCAAGTTCATCACCGTCGTCGAAAATGCGCTGATCAACGGCATCGAAGTGCGGGCCACGCCGGGCGCGCCCTTGTCGATCAACGCCGGCGGGGCCGCGGCCGCGCCGTTCGTCGCCGACACCGGTTTCTCCGGCGGCTCGACCACCACCAACTGGACGGGCGCCATCGACACCTCGGGCGTGGCGCATCCCGCGCCACAGGAGGTCTACCAGAGCGAGCGCTACGGCAATTCGACCTACACCTTGACCGACCTCACTCCGGGCACGAACTACCTCGTCCGGCTGCACTTCTGCGAGAACTTCGCGCCCAACAACACCGTCGGCTCGCGCAAGTTCGACGTGACGCTCAACGGGACGTTGGTGCTCGACGACTACGACATTCTGGCCGAGGCGGGAGCGCAGCACAAAGCGGTCGCCAAGGAATTCGTCGTCCCGGCAAACGCCGGCGGCCAGATCCTCCTCGGGTTCACCGATGTCGTCCAGAGCGCCCTCATCAACGGGATCGAGGTGCTCGAAGTGCCCGCGAACCAGGCCCTCTGCGGGGACTCGATCGTCACCCCTCCCGAGGTCTGCGACGATGGCGTGAACAACGGCGCCTACAACGGCTGCGGCGCGGGTTGCATGACGGTGGGACCGCGTTGTGGCGACGGCGTGGTCAACGGTCCCGAGGCGTGCGACGACGGGAATCGCTCGGGCGGCGACGGCTGCTCGGCGACCTGTCAGCTGGAGCCGTCGGTCAACGGGCCGGTCTCGATCAATGCGGGCGGACCGGCGCTGGCTCCCTTCGTCGCCGACTCCGGCTTCTCCGGCGGCATGACGGGCACCAACTGGACGGGCGCGATCGACAGGACGGCGGCACCCGGTGCCGCGCCCGAGGCGGTCTACCACAGCGAGCGGTTCGGCGACATGACCTATACGGTCGCCGGACTCTCTCCGGGTGCCTCCTACGACGTGCGCCTGCACTTCGCCGAGAACTTTTGGACCGGCGCCGGCCAGCGCAAGTTCAACGTCGCCATCAACGGGGCCGCCGTGCTGAGCAACTTCGACGTCTTCGCGACCGCCGGGGCGGCGCACAAGGCGGTCGTCCGCGAGTTCGTCGCGACCGCGAGCAGCGCGGGCCGGATCGTGCTCTCGTTCACGAACGTGACCGACTCGGCCCTGATCAACGGCATCGAGGTCTTGGTCGGCGAGTTCGTCCAGGACGGGACGGGCCTCGTCAGCCTCGAGGCCGAGAACCGGGTCGCGCAGACCTCGGCCTCGGGCTGGAGCTGGGTCTTTGCGACGGACGCGGGATACTCGGGAACCGGGGCCTTCCGCGCCGACCCCGTCACGGGAGGTTTCTTCGACACCGGCTACACCACGGCTGCCCCACGGCTCGACTACCTCGTCCGCTTCAACCGGACAGGCACCCACTACGTGGTCGTGCGCGGGCTCGGTCCCGACGGCATGAGCGACACGCTCCACGTCGGGCTCGATGGGGCCGCGGTGGCGTCCGCCGACCGGATCGGGGGGTTCCCCCCGACCTTCACGTGGGTGAAGGACACCCTCGACGGCGTGGTCGCCACCATCGACGTCCCGACCGTCGGCCTGCACACGCTCAACGTGTGGATGCGCGAGAGCGGCATGGTGTTCGACAAGCTCGTGCTGACGCCGTCGTCGACCTTCGTCCCGTCCGGAGCCGGACCCCCCGAGACGAGGTAGACGCCCCAGGAGCGAGGTTGACGCTGGTCGGTAACGGTATGAGCCACCTAAGCGCGGCGTTCGCGCGGTAGCCACGCCAGGCTCTCTTCGGTCGTGCCTTCGGGGCGGTATTCGAGGCCGACCGAGCCGGTGTAGCCCAGCTCGTCCAGGTCGGAGAGGAAGGAGGGGATGGGCTGCTTCCCCGTGCCGGGCTGGTTCCTTCCGGGCACGTCCGCGATCTGCACGTGCGCGACGAGCGACGCATGGCGGCGCAACGCCGCGCGCGCGTCCATGCCCGCCATTCCCACGTGGTACTGGTCGAGCTGGAGCCGCACGGACGGCGTCCCCGCCGCCTCTACCAGCGCCGCCGCCCGGTCGACGGTGTCG
>JBJMQJ010000379.1:0-14348 GCA_045802765.1 Myxococcales bacterium | reverse complement strand
ATCGACAATCGCTATACCCTGCCCGCGGGCGGTTCCGAGGCTCACTGAGGCGGAACGGTCCACGGCGCGTCGATCGGATTGCCGTTCGCGTCGCGTCGCACGAAGGTGAGCGACCCGTCGCGATTCTGCAGCACGGTGCCGAAGCCAGGCGGGGTGCTCGATGGCGCGCCGCCCAGCCCCACGATGGCGCTGCGGCCGCCGAACTCCTCGGGATCGTGCGCGTACAGGTGAGAGTGTGCCGTCAGGATGAGGGAGTACTTGTGCCGGGCGATGGTCTGCACGATGCGGGAATTGCCCGTGCGCGCTCCGGTGACGGGATGGTGCCGGGCGACGATGGTGTACCTCGCCGTCGCGTCCGCCGCGGCGAGGGTGCCTTCCAGCCAGTCGGCCTGCGCGGCGTCCCACGAGTCGTCCGCCACCACGACGAAGCGCGCTTTGCCCAACGACGTCTGCACGTCGGCGAAGTAGTAAGGAAACGGCCGGCGCAACGCCGCCATGTAGGCGGTGAAATTGGCGTCGCCACGACCGGCGAAGCACGAGTAGGGCGGCGTCTCGTTTCCGCACTCGTGATTGCCCATCGTCATCCACCAGGTGGGAGGGCCCAGCGCCACCGCCGCCATGTAGAAGCCCATCTGGGCCTTCGCCTCTGCGAGGGACTGGTTGCAGACGTAGATGTGATCGCCCAGGTCGAGCGCGACCTGCACGCGCAGCGCCTTCATCGCGCGGGCGAGCTGCGTGATCGCCGCCGACGGATAGTCCTCGGTCCGGTCGCAGAAGCCCGGGCGCGTGTCGCCGGTGGTCGCGAACCAGAGCCGATCCACCGACCCGCCGGTCGCGCCCACGCTACCCGCCGGGACCTCGCCGGGATCCGGCGTGCCGGGGAGCGCGCCGGCCGGCGCTGGATCCGCGCACGGGTCGACGACGTCGCCAGCGGGCATCTCGCACCGCGCCGCCTCGGGCGCCGGGATGCAGCGCGCCGCGCCGAGCGCGGCGGCGCCGGCGAGCAACCGAGCAGCGGCGCGCGCGATCCGCATCGCGCCACGCTAGCTCGTCGAGGCGCGCGCGCCCGTCGGTCAGCCGACCGATGAAGCCGTCACTCGAGCACGCGCACGGGCAGGATGACCATGGCGAGGCCGGCGAACTGCAGCCGCCGCTGGATGACGTACGCCGTCTCGTTGTGCAGGAGGCGGTCCCACCAGCGCTCGCGCTCGAAGATCAGCTTTCCGGCGAAGAAGATGCTCCGCTCGTACTCGCGCGCGACCTCCGTCGCCAGCCCCTCGCACTCCGCCACCGCCTCGGTGCCGACGCTCATGCGGTAGTCCGCCGGGATGCCCATCCGGCGCGCCAGGTCGACGTACTTCTGCAGGGCCGTCTCGGTCTCCTCGCGCACGCGGTCGACCTCGTCCACCCCCTGGAACGTGGCCGAGTCGACGACCGCGACCGACATGAACACCACGTTGTGGAAGTACCTCGGGAACAGCTTCACCACCGTGAGCAGCGAGTGGATGCCCAGCCCGGAAAAGCTCGCCACCAGGAGCACCGCCGTGGGCTTGCGCTTCTCGATGTGCAATTCCTTGAGCGGACCGCTGTTGGGCAGCGCCTCGAGGATCGTGTCCAGGCGCTTGAGCCGGGCGAACACGCCCCGGTAATGGCGCTTGATGATGAGGCACACGACGATCAGCGCGCCCGTCACCACCACCGTCAGCCAGGCGCCCTCGAAGAACTTCTCGAAGACGTTGATGACGAGGATGAAGCTGCACAGCACGAAGCAGACCACCGCCACCACCATCGAGGCGTGCCACTTCGGGTACTTCACCTGCGTGTCGCGGCGGAGCCAGTAGCGGATCATCCCCGCCTGGCTGAGGGAGAACGTCACGAAGACGTTGATCGAGTACATCACCACCAGGGCATCGACCGAGCCCCGCGTGTAGACGAGCATGAACAGGCTCGCGCCGCCCATCAGCAGCACGCCGTTCTGCATCGTCAGCCGGTCGGACAGCGCGCTCAGCCGGTGCGGCAGGTACGAATCGTGGGCGAGGTTCGCCATCACGCGCGGCCCGGCGATGAACCCGGCTTGAGCGGCGACGAACAGGAGGAGCGCCTCGGAGGCGAGGGTCGCCACCACGAACCAGTCGCCCACGGGGAGCCCGAGCAGGTGCACGTTGCCCGCCAGCATCTTCGCCAGCGTCCAGTTCATCGTCTTGCCTTCGATGTGGTGGACGCCCATCAGCAGGTAGCCGAGGATGATTCCGCCCGCGGTGATGGCCAGGCTCGTCGACATGTAGACCATCGTGCGCTTGCCGGTTGCCACGCGAGGTTCGCGCATGATCGACAAGCCGTTCGAGACTGCCTCGATGCCCGTGTACGTGCCGGCGCCGAGCGAGTAGGCGCGAAGGAAGAGGAGCACCATCGCCATCGCGCCGATGGTCGAGACGTCGTGGCGCAGACCGGTGGTCACTTCGTGCGCCACTTCGTCGAGCCGGCCCAGATGCAGGCCCACGCTGCCGACGATGAGAAGGGCGTGGGTGACGACGAACAGCACGAAGATGGGGAGGAGGACCTGGATGGATTCCTTCACTCCGCGCAGGTTGAGGATCGTCAGAAGCACCAGGACGGCGACCTCGACAGGCAGCTTCCACGTGTGCCAGTGGGCGGGCAGGTTGCTGAAGACCGCCTCGCCGCCCGCGGCGACCGAGGTGGTCGTCGTCAGGACGTAGTCGATGAGCAGCGCGGAGCCGCTGACCACGCCGGCGCGCGGTCCGAGGAGCCGCGAGGCGACCGCGTACCCTCCGCCTCCGAGCGGAAAGTGCTCGATGATCTTCGTGTACGCCCCGGAGATGACCAGGACGGTGATCCCGGTGGCGAGCGCCAGGAAGACCGCCAGGTACTGGTGATCGCCGAGGTTCTTGAATGCTTCTTCCGGGCCGTACGCGGAAGAGGAGAGGCCGTCTGCGCCCAGACCCACCCAGGCGAAGAACGCAGCGAGCGAGATGTGCTCGAAGAGCTGGGGATCCTGGATGTCCTTCGGGCCACCCAGCAGAGTGCGCTTGATCCGCTGCCAGCGCGTGGGCGGGAGCGGCGGCTCGGGCTCGGGCTGCGGAGGGGGGGGACTTGAGGGCGCCGGTGTGGGCGCGGGGTGGTCCATGGCCGGGACCGCTGTCCTAGCATGAGTTTCGGCCGGCGGCTGGCCGCTGCGGGTTGGCGGGGCCTAATTGGTCAATTGTTCTGCAGTTTTACGTCCATCTCGCAGGCAATCGAGCACGCCGACGCCGCGATACCAGGCGCCCGTCAGCTTCAGGCCCGGATGAGTGGCCGTGAGCCGCTCGATCTCGGCCACTCGCCCGCCGTGCCCGGGCTCGTACTGGGGAATGGCCTGCGGCCAGCGGACGACGAGCAGCAGCTCCGGCTCGCGTCGCAGGCGGAGCTCGTCCCGAACGAGCTGCACCAGGTCGCCCTCGGGCAGCGCACCCGCCTGCGGGTGACGGGCGCCGCCGACCAGCGCGGACAGGAGCGCCCGCCCGCCCGGCGCACGCTCGGGCCACAGCGCGGCGGGGAACAGGGCGCCCAGGACGGGCCGTCCGGGCCGGAGGAGGCCGAACCCCTGGTGGAGAGGCGCCACGTCCGGCGGTGCCACTGCCAGGTGGACGAGCGAGACGGCGGCGGCGTTCAGCTGGCGCAGGCGCGCTGCGAGCGGGGCGTCGAAGCCTTCCAGCACCTCCGCCGCGCTGGGCGCCGGCACCGCGAGCACCAGCCGTTCCGCCTCGATCTCCGACGTCGACCCGGAAGTCTCCACCTGAAGGCGGTACGCCCGCCCTGCGCTCCTCACCGCGCGGAGGCGGGCGCGAAGCTGCGGCAAGGTCCGTCTGGAAAGGGCATCCACCAGCTCCTGCATGCCGCCGCGGAAGGAAGCGAGCCGGGCGCGCGGCCCCTTCCTCTTGCCCTTGCGCACCGCGAGAGCCCCGCGCATCAGGCTCCCGCCACCCGCTGCCGCGATCGCCGCCAGGGTCGGGAAGGCCGTGCGCAGCTCCAGCCGATCCGGGTCGCCCGCGTGGATGCCCGTCTGGATCGCGTCACCGAGGAACCTGCCGCCGGGGCCCAGCCGATGCGCGAAGAATTCCGTCACCGTGTCCCCTTCGGGCGCGGCGCCCCGGAATGGCTCGCCGAGCAGCGCGAGCTTCTCGCGGGCGCTGAGCAGCCGCGTCGTGATCGCTTCGGCGGGGCCGCGCGGCAGGGCGTGGATCGTTCCATCCCGCTCGACGAAGCGCAGCGAAGCCGCGGGGCTGGCGGGACAGGGCGCGATGCCGAGCTTTCCACACAGGTCCGCCAGCTCGCCGGTGCGATCCAGGAGCCCGAGCGCCGCCCGCTCGAGCAGGAACCCGCGCCGCGAGTCGGTGCCGAGCTTGCCGCCGGCGCGCTCCTCGGCCTCGAGCAAGAGCGGCGTCATCCCGCGCTCGCGCAGCGCGAGGGCCGCTCCCATGCCGGCGGCTCCCGCGCCGACGACCACGACGGCGTGCGCCATCAGCCCGCCCTCGCCTCGGCCGTCCGCACGAGGCCTGCGAGAGCGCGGGCGTAGAGAGCCGAATCGTTGAGCGCGTTGGCGACCTCGTAGCGCGCGATGCCCGCCTGCTCGGCGATGCCGCGCAGCAGGATGCGCTGCTCGTGGAGCGTCTCGATGTGCTCGGAGACGAAGGCGACCGGCACCACCAGGACCTGCGAGACGCCGCGCGCCGCCAGCGCGGGCAGGTGGTCCGCGGTCGCCGGCTCGAGCCACTTTACCGGTCCGACCTTGCTCTGCCAGGAGAGAGACCACGGCTGCCCGGGGGGCAGCCGCGCGAGGACGCCCTGCACGGTGGCGCGCACTTCGCGCTCGTACGGATCGCCTTTCTTGATGATGCTGACCGGAACGCCGTGGGCGCTGAACAGGACGTGGACCTGCGCGCGCTCGTCGGGCTCGAACCGGCGGAGCCCGTCGAGCACGGTGCTCGCCAGCGCGTCGAGATAGGTAGGGTCCTCGGGGTAGCGGTCGACCTCCACCACGGGCAGGCCGCGCCGCGCCGCCTCGCCGCGCAGATCGTGCAGGACGGAGGCGGTGGTCGCGCTGCACCACTGCGGAAACAGCGATACCCCGACCAGCCGCCCGCAGCCGTCCGCCTGCGCGCGCTCGACCGCCTCGCGGATGTACGGGGTCCAGGCGCTGAACGCGACGTAGCAGCGGTACCCGGGCCCCAGCTCGGCCTCGAGCATCTCGGCCTGTTTGCGGGTGATCGGCTCGATGGGGCTGCGCCCGCCGATCGCGGAGTACAGCTGCCGGACGTGCGGAGCGCGCTTGCGCGCGACCCACCGGGCGAACTTGCGGCGCAGCCAACCGCGCAGCGGCAGGCGGATGAGGAACGGATCGCTGAACAGATTGACCAGGAACGGCTCGACGGCTTCCAGCGAGTCGGGACCGCCCAGGTTGAGCAGGAGGACGCCGGTGGGTGGCCCGGCGGCGGGCGGGCGGAGCGGGATCACGCCAGCGTTCTACCGTGCCGCGCGTGCGCGCGCATTCGGCGGGGGCGGATTTCTCCGCCCGCCGCCAGCCGCCTAGCGCGTGGCGGTGTTGCCGCTCTTGTTCAGGATGTCGTTCGCCATGTCCTCGTGCTTCTGCAGCACGGGCAGCAACCGCTCGAGGAACGACTTCAGCTCGGGCTTCGCATCGCCGCGCGCGGTCTTCACCATCTCGATCGCCTCGCGGTGCCCGTTCACCATCATCTGGGCGAAGCCCCGGTCGAACTCCTTGCCGCTCATCTTCTGCAGCTGGTCCATCTTGTTCTGCATGACCTGCTGCTTCTCGCGGTGGCGCGCGTCGTCCTTCATCGCCTCGAGGTCCACGCTCATCTTCGAAGCGAGCGTCTTCACGTCCTGGTCGCCCTTGGTGTGATCCCGCACCAGCGTGGCGCCGTACTCCTTCACCTCGCGCATGCTGCCCTTCTGCTGGGCGAGCTGACCGGCCTGGATCTCCTCCTGGTTGACGTGGTGCAGCTTCCGGAGCACCTGGTCGTCGGTCAGCTTCTTGTCGTGGTCCATCGAGCCGTGGTCCATCTTCTGCGACTGGCTCGGCGGCTGGGCCGGATCGGTCTGGTCCGCTTTGCCCGCCGTAGTGCGCGTGTCCATCGCCGGGTTCGACGGGCTCCGGGTGTCGGTCTTCTTCGCGTCGTCGGCGCGCGCGAATGCCGGAACGAGCGCGAGCGCGGCGGCGAGCAGCGTGGCTTGCAAGGTCATGGTTGTCTCCCTCCGACCGTGGGTGGTCGCTGGGCAAAGCTGCGCGCTGCCGGGGGACCGCGTAAGTGCGGCAGGTCGGGCGTGCGGCCCAGGGCGCGCCGGGGCGCTCAGCGGGCGGGCAGGCCGCGGTGAACCAGCTCCACTGCGAGCTTGGCGTTCTCTACGGGGGTGGAAGGCAGGATCCCGTGGCCGAGGTTGAAGATGTGTCCGCCTCCCGCGCGCCGAGCCTCTTCCAGCACGCGGCGCACCCGCGACTCGAGCGCGGCGGCGGGCAGGAAAAGCGATGCCGGATCGAGATTCCCTTGCAATGCGACCCCTGGTCCCACCCTGCCGCGCGCCTCGTCGAGCGGGACACGCCAGTCGACTCCCACCACGTCCGCGCCGGTCGCGGCGAGCTGGGCGAGCAGCTCGCCCGTCTCGACGCCGAAGACGATGACGGGCTGCTTTCGCTCGCGCCGCAAGCCCTGCACGACGCGCGCGACATAGGGCGCGCCGAGGCGGGCGTAGTCGGAGGGCGAAAGCGCTCCCGCCCATGAGTCGAAGATCTGCAAGGCGTCGGCGCCCGCATCGAGCTGGGCTTGCAGGTAGCGGGTGAGCGCGTCCGCGATGCGCGAGAGCAAGTCGTGCGCGAACGCCTCGTCGGCCAGCAGAGCGGCCTTGGCGCGCTCGAAGCTGCGCGAGGTATGCCCTTCGATCATGTACGCCGCGAGCGTCCACGGCGCTCCACAGAAGCCGATGAGGGGAACTCTTCCTTCGAGCTGCTTGCGGATGAGCCGGACGGCATCGAGAACGTAGCGCAGCTCCCGCTCCGGGTCGGGGACGTGCAGCCGGCGCATGTCGGCGGGGCCTCGCAGCGGCTCGGGGAACTGCGGGCCTGCGTCGTCGAGGACGAGGTGCATGCCCATTGCCTCGGGCACCACCAGGATGTCGCTGAACAGGATGGCGGCGTCGACCCCCACGATGTCCACCGGCTGGAGCGTCACCTCGGCAGCCAGGTCCGGCGTCTTGCACAGGGTGAGGAAGGACACCTTGGCCCGCACCGCCCTGTACTCGGGCAGATACCTCCCCGCCTGCCTCATGAACCACGCCGGCGTGCAATCCGGCTGCTCCCCCTTGCACGCCTTCAGAAACCTATCCGCCCTGCTCATCCCCGCTCTCTAGCACGATGTTGCAACAACAACCGCACCACGGAGCACACGGAGGATCAAGGTTCTTCCACATCGGGCACGCGCGCACGAGCTGCCCAACCTAACCAACTCCGTGCGCTCCGTGCGCTCCGTGGTGCAATTGGTTTGGCGGCTAGGAGCGGCGGGCGACTTGTTGGAGCTCGAGGACTGGTTCGCCGTCCTTGAAGACGCGGACGGTGCCCGAAGATTGCGAGACGCTGATCGAGATGGCGCGCGTCTCCACGGTGATTGCCGAGGCAGCGGCGTGGCGGGCCCCCAGGCCGAGCGGAAGCTCGATGCCCTTGCGGTCCGCGGACGTGCCAGCCTGGAGGTAGCGGCCCGCGGCGAGCACCACCCCGTCCTCGCGGATGATGAAGGCGCCGTCCAGCACCGCGAAGTTCTTCAGCGCCTCGCGGATGTTGGGATCGAGCACGTTGCGCTCCGCTTCCGAGATCCCCTGGAACGGGTTGATGGTCAGCTGCTTGCTCTGCTCCATCACCGCCGTCGAATCGCCGAGCACGAAGATGGTGCCGATGGGGTGTCCCTCGAAGCCCTCGTGGCCGATGGCCATCGCCAGAGAGACGAGCGCCTCCACGACCTGGGGATTGAACTCGGCGCCCAGTCCAATGGTGTCGATTGCCGCCTTCTCCTCGAATCCGCGGCCGATCTGCAGCCGGATGAGCGTGTCCGGCATGCGCGCCCCGCTGCGTCCCGTCAGGCAGAGGACGTTCTCTCCGTCGACGAGCACGTTGGCGGTCATGGCGGCGACCAGCGCGACCTTCACCTTCTCGACGCGGGAGTAGTCGTACGGTGGCACGGTGACGCACACATACCCCTGGCGCCGCAGGGCCTGCGCCAGCCGGTCCTCGCTGACCGCGTAGACGAGCTTCTTCTTGAGCGGCCTGCCCCGCAGGTGCTCGGCGGAGAGGGGAACGTCGGAGACGAGCAGCAGCCGATCCACTTCCGCCTTCGCCGCCAGCGAGAGCACGGTGCGGAGGAACTCGCGGTCAAGCTTGGAATCGGCCATGCGCGGCTTGACTCGACTCTACCCTGTCCATAGACTTCCGCCTCTTTTTTCGACCCGGGAATGGTCCCGGTGGCGAGGGCGGGAGCGATGGCGAGCAGCTCGGAAGCAGCGCAGCGGCGCGGGGGCGGCAGGGTGAACCAGAAGGACCTGAAGCGCTTCAAGAAGATCCTCGAAGAACAGAAGCGCGCCCTCCTCCAGCAGGCGCGCAAGACCCTCACCGAGGAGGCGGCCTTCGACACCGACGACCTTCCCGACGAGATCGACCTGGCCTCTTCGGAGTACACGCAGAGCATGGTGTTCCGCCTGCGCGACCGCGAGAAGTTCCTCCTCAAGAAGATCGACGACGCCATGGCGCGCATCGAGAACGGGACCTTCGGGATCTGCGAGATCTGCGAAGAGGAGATCTCCGTGAAGCGCCTCGAGGCCCGCCCGGTGACCACCATGTGCATCCGCTGCAAGGAAGAGCAGGAGAAGCAGGAAAAGTCCTACGGCTAGCGCGAGGCGGTCTGGGCGTCCTTCAAGAACGCCGCGATTTCCTCGAAGAACCGGAAGCGCTGCTTCTCGAAGAGGACGAAGTGCGTGGCGTGCGGGATGGTCACGTGCTTCTTGGCGGGCGCGTTGGTCAGGTCGCGCATCAGGCCTTCGCGGTCTTGCGGGAAGCTCCAGGTATCGTCCTCTCCCGCGATGACCAGCGTGGGCACGGTGATGTTCGCCGCGTTCCACAGGCGGCGTCCGGTCGCCTGGTAGAAAGAATCCTCCAGCACTCCATTGGGAGCGCGCAGCGCCGGCGGATTGCGCGCGCTGCTGGTCGGATCGGTCGCCAGCGCCGCGTTGGCGAACGCGTCGACCACGTCCTGGTCGCGGTACTGCGTCTTGTCCTGGACAGGGATCTCGCCATCCCAGCGCTTCTGGTTCGCTTCCGCGCTCCCCAGGCGATACGCGCCGCTGCCGTAGTTGAACTCCCAGGGCACGCGCTTGTTCTGCAGCCCGGTGCCGGCGCCAAGGTTGGTGTGCAGCGGGTTCTCGTAGAGGGGCGCATACAGCACCAGCTTGCGCACCTTCTCCGGCCACAGCGAGGTGTAGTAGCCCGCGGTCATCGCGCCCCAGGACCAGCCGATGAGCGTGACCCGCGCCACCTTGTTCTTCGCCCGGATGTGGTCCACCACCGCGCCGATGTCGCGGATGACGAGGTACGAGCGGGAGAGCGGCTTGTTCGCGGCGGCCGGCTCGTCCATCGCCTTCTCTCGCGTGGAGAAGCCGTAGTTGCGCTTGTCGAACATGTAGACGAGGTACCCGTGGTTCACCATCCAGTCGGCCCAGGAGTAGTCCTTGAATTGCAGATCGAAGTCGGGCGTGGAGGGGAACGTCGCTCCGTGGACGAACAGCACCACGTTGTCCTCGGTCGCCTTGGCCCCCTCCGCCATCTTCTCGCGGACGAAGAGCTTGATGCCGGGGTCGACCGCGTCGACGTGATAGTCGCGGGAGAGGATCTTCGGCGCCGCGGGCGCGGCGAGCGGAGCGGCCAGGGCGGCGAGCGCGAGCAGGACGGTCTTCATGCGTGGCCTCCTCGAAGGAGGCGCACGCTACAGAATTTCTAGAGGGTTTTCTAGCGCTCCGACCGCCAGCCGCCAGCCCTCGCCGCCAGCCGGTGCGTCAGGCCGAAGCGCGTCGCGGAGCGACTGCGCAGCTCGCTTCCGTGTACTCCGGAAGCAGCTCGCGCATGGGATGATCGCCGCACGCGGGGCATTCGCGGTCGCGCGCGTACTTCACCTCGCGGAAGCGCTGCTCCAGCGCGTCGTAGAGGAGCAGCCGCCCGACCAGCGGCTCACCCTGGCCGAGGATCACCTTGACTCCTTCGACCGCCTGGATGAGGCCGATCACCCCGGGCAGCACGCCCAGCACGCCGGCCTCCTGGCACGAGGGCGCCAGCTCCGGAGGCGGAGGTTCGGGGAACAGGCAGCGATAGCAGGGCCGACCGCCGCCCGGGATGAACGTCGTCGCCTGCCCGTCGAAGCGGAAGATGGACCCGTGCACGTTCGGCTTGCCGAGGAGCACGCAAGCGTCGTTGACCAGGTACCGCGTGCCGAAGTTGTCGCTGCCGTCGATGATCAGGTCGTAGGGACGGAACAGCTCGAGCGCGTTCTCCCGGATGAGGCGGACGCGGTGCTCGTCGACCGTGACGTCCGGATTGAGCTTCTGGATCGTCTGGCGCGCCGATTCCGTCTTGGGCATTCCCACCCGCTCGGTGTCGTGCAGGATCTGCCGCTGCAGGTTCGACTCGTCGACGACGTCGTCGTCCACGATCCCCAGCCGCCCCACGCCTGCCGCAGCCAGGTACAGCCCCGCCGGCGAGCCCAGCCCGCCGGCGCCGATCAGCAGCACCTTGGCCTTGAGCAGCTTCGCCTGCCCCGCCTCGCCGACCTCCGGGATGAGCAGATGCCGGCTGTACCGGTTGCGCTGCGAATCGGTGAGGCGGAAGGGCACCTCCACTGGAAGCCCCGCGTCCTTCCAAGCTCCGTACCCGCCGCGCAGGCTGCGCACCTTGCGGTACCCCATCTCCTGCAGCGTCCTGCCGGCGAGCAGGCTACGGGTTCCACCCGCGCAATAGAGCACCACGTCGGCGTCGCGGTCGGCGATGGTCTCCTCGATCCGCAGCTCCAGGAACCCGCGTGGCACTTGCTTGGCGCCGGGGACGATGCCCTGATCGGTTTCCTGCTTCTCGCGCACGTCGATCACGGCCGGCCGCCGCGACTGGAGCTCCTTCGCCAGCTCGGCCGGGGTCACCTCCGGAACCTGGGTCCGGGCGGCCTTGAGAAGCTCTGCCTTCGTCTTTGCCTCTGCCATGGAACACCCTCGGATGCGTCGGGACGGGGACCGATTCTAGCGCGACCTTCCGGCGCTCGCTCGCCTCCCCGCCCATCAGGCGGTCGCGCGCGCCGCCCCGGTGACTAGCTTCCCGGAAGGAGCGAGGAGGGGCAAGTGGGGATCTGGCTCGTTCTCCATCTGGACGCCAAGAAGCGCGGCACCATGGAGCAGCAGCTCGTCGCGCTCGCGCGGCGGCTGCGTCAGGAAGGGATCGCGACCACCATGGTCTTCGCCCGTCCTCCGGCGGCCTTCCCGGGGGAGCCGCTGCGCGAGGCAGGCGTCGCGCTGCGGCACCTCGACTTCGGGCGCTCCGCTCATCGCGTCGCGCGCGAGCTGTGGTCCTGGTTGCGCTCCGGTCGGCCCCGCATCGTTCATTTCCACTTCGTCGACCCCTACTCGCCGCTGGTCGCGGCGGCGCGGTTGTCGGGCGCCCGCGTGTTGATCCACGATCATCTCTCCCTCTCGCGCGGGGATCCGCTCCGCGCCGCATACAAGCGCGTCCGCTCGCTCTTCCTCAACGGCCTCTTCGACGAGCGCGTTGCCGTGTCGCCGTTCGTGGCGCGCACGGTCCGCGACGTCCACCGCGTTCCCGCGGACCGCGTGTCCGTCGTGGACAACTCCGTCGACGCGGCGCGGTTCGCGACCGCGGACGGGCGGCGCATCCGCGACGAGCTGCGGCTGGGAGATGCTCCGCTCGTCGCCTGCGTGTCCCGGCTCGACGACGAGAAGGGCGGCGAGTGGCTCTTGCGCGCTCTACCCCGCACCGCAGGCGCGCACCTGGCGATGGTGGGAGAAGGTCCGCGCCTCGGCGCCTGGCGCGCGCTCTGCCAGAGCCTGGGGATCGCCTCGCGAGTCCACTTCCTCGGCCTGCGCCACGACGTAGAGGAGATCCTCGCCGCTGCCTCGGTCGTCGTCGCGCCGTCGACGTACGAGGAGGGCTTCGGCCTCGCCGCGCTCGAAGGAATGGCCGCCGCGAAGCCGGTGGTGGTGACCCGTTCCGGCGCGCTGCCCGAGGTCGTGGAAGGGGCCGGGCTCGTGGTCCCGAAACGGGATGCCGACGCGCTGGCCTCCGCGATCGATGGCCTGCTGCGCAACGAGGTGCTCGCGCGCAAGCTCGGCGAAGCAGGCCGCGTGCGGGCGCGAACCGTGTACGGCATGGATCGCTACGTCGAGCAGATGATGTCGGTGTACCGGCGCCACCTGCCGCCGGGCGCCAGCGGGCAACGCGCGGCCTGAAGAGCTCCCCGCGACGCTTCAGGCGGCGAGCGAGGTAGACCCCGGGACCACCGGCCGCTTGCGCGGAATCCACTCGCGCAACGGCGGCAGCTGCCCTGTCGCGCGCAGCGCGCCCAGGTACGCGAACCCCGTGGCCGTCCCGCAGAGGACCAGCCGCAGCAGGACCGGGCCGTGCGCGACCCGGAGCACAACCGCGCCGACGGGCGCGGCCACCGCCGACGCCAGCGCTTGCATCGCCAGCGTGCGCCAGGGGAGGAGGTAGCGCATCCCGCCGAGGAGCTGCCCAGCGCGCAGCAGCAAGATCCCGCGCGTCGCCGCCTCAGCGGCCACCCAGCCGCCCATCGCGCCGCGCAGCCCGTAGACGTGGAAACCGGCAACGACCAGCGGCACCGTCAGCGCCAGCTTCACCACCGAGACGGACAGCACGAAGCGGTTCTGCGCTCTCGCGCGCATCACGCCATCGAGCGGCAGCGCGGCCAGCGGGATGGCGAGGATGGCGAGCCGGAAGATGGGCACCGACTCGCGGTACCGGTCGGTGAAGAGGAAGGTGAGCAAGGTCGGTCCGCAGACGTAGAGCAGGGCCATCATCGGGATGAAGACGAACGCGAGCCGGGCCACCGCCTCGCGGAACAGGCGGACCGGGCCCTCGCGGACGCCGTCGCGATCGTGCTCGGCGATGCCGAGCTGCAGGATCTCCGAGACGGGCGTGTAGAGCATGTCGACGATGGGCAGGTTGAAGCAGCCCACGTTGTAGATGGCGAACACCGCGGCGGAGGTGACGCTCGCGGCGACGAAGTACTGGTGGAACTGTTGCTGCGGAACGATGATGGCGAAGGCGAGGCCGAAGGGCAGCGCATACGTGAGCTGCCGCTTGAGGTCCTCGCGCGAGACGTGCAGCCCGTGCTCGCGCAGCACCATCACCCAGCAAGCCACCGCGCGGAAGCCGGTGCCCGCGACGATGCCGGCCAGGGCCCCCGTCAGCGACCGCGTGATCAGCGCACCCGCGACGATGCCCATCGCCTGGGTCACCTCGTAGCCGAACCGGAGCGCGGCCGCGGTCTTGATGCGGCCCTGCGACATCGGGATGCTGTCCATCGTGCTGCCGGCGAGAAACAGGGCGCTGAACAGCGCGACCCAGGACATCTGCCCGGCCAGCTCCGGCTTGTGCATGCGCAGGGCGATCCCGGCGCCGAAGACGTGGAGCAGCGCCCCCGCGAACAGACCCAGCGTCGTGGTGACGAGGAGCGCGTGGGAGATGAAGTACCGGCGGCGCTCGGGCTCGCGCGGGACGAAGTAGATCAGGCTGGGCGTCAGGCCCATCGGCAGCACCGTGCCGAGAGTCGCGCACCACAGCCAGGCCAGCTTGAAGGTCCCGTATGAGGCCGGGTCCAACGCCCGGGCAAGGACCAGCGGAGTGGCGACGGTGACGACGGCGATGGCGAGGCGCGCGATCATCAGCGGCCCCGCGCGCCTCAGGATCGATGCCTGGCCGCTCAACGTCCCTCCCGGCGCGATGGTGGGCAGTGCGGGCCCGTTCGGCAACGGGCGGCGCCGGCGCGATGTCGCAAAAAGAAAGGCCGGGGCTCGAGAGCCCCGACCTCCAGGTCCGACGTACGGCCTGCGTTACGCTGCGTTGCGGCGGCGCCGCAGGAGCGCGATCCCGAGCATCGGGATGAGGAGCCACGCGCTCTGCGGTCCCGAGCTGGAGCACCCGCCCGCCGGGAACGAAGAAGCGACCTGCGCGACGATCGGCGGCACCGCGCCCGATGCGGGCGTGGTCTCGCCGGTGGTCT
>JBJMQJ010000378.1:0-15805 GCA_045802765.1 Myxococcales bacterium | reverse complement strand
TTACTGGGCATCGGCCGTCTTCCGTTCGCGTGGTGTCGTTTGCCGATCATGAGATGGCGTGGGCCTTGGCAGCGCCCTACGTCCAGTCCGAGCGGCGCCACGCGCGTCGACAAGACGGCACCCGCGTCGCGCGCACGCCTTCCAACTTGTCCCGGACAAGTTGCCTGGCCCTGCTCGTGTGACCGGCAGGGGGCTGCGCCACGCCAACGGCGAGGCGCCGGATCGAAGAAGGGTGCCGTAACTGGCGGAGCGGTCGATGTCCGTCAATGCATCGGAAGCAAATGCGGCGCGGGGCCGGACACGTCGATCTTGCCGAACTGCGCTTCGTACTTGGCGACGTTGTCCTGCAGCGCGAGCAAGAAGCGCTTCATGTGCTTGGGGCTGTTGATTACGCGGGCACGCACGACCGCCTTGGGCGCCTGCGGCTGGACGTAGATGAAGTCGATGGTGAACTCGGTCTCGTTGTGGTTCAGGAGGGCCATGTTGACGTAGGCGCCGTTCGCGATCGCGTCGTCGATCTGGAGCTGGATCTGCACCTGCTGCGGCGCCTGTCCGTGCGGCGGATTGTCGGCCATGCCTGCTTCTAGCACGTCCATTTGCGGCGCCTGCGCGGACGTGGTACCGCGCCCTCCCGCATGTCCGGTCCGGCGGCTCCGTTCAGCCTCGGCGACGGCGAGGACGCCTGCCTGCTGCTGCACGGGCTGACGGGGTCGCCCGCCGAGGTCCGCCCCGTCGGGGAGGCGCTGGCGCATGCGGGGTACCGCGCGGTCGGCCCGCTGCTTCCGGGCCACGGCACGGCGCCGGCCGATCTGGAGACGGTCACCCGTTCCGACATGCTGGATGCGGCGCGGGAAGCGCTCCTCTCGTTGCGGGGCGCGCGCCGCGTGTATCTGTGCGGGCTGTCGATGGGTGCGCTGCTCGCGATCCGGCTGGCGGCGAAGGGATTCGTGCGACAGGGCGTGGCTCCCGTCTCGGCGCTGGCGCTGCTCGCCCCGGCGGTCGAGATGGCGGGTCTGACGTGGGTCTTCACGCAGGTGGTGGGCCGGCTGCCCGCGTTCCCGGGCGTCGTCGGGAAGGGAGCGCGCGACATCCAGGCGCTCGCGCGGGTCCCGCCGCCGGACGACCGCGTCCCCGAAGGGACGCCGGCGCCGCGCACCGCGGTCCCGGAGGACGGTTCCTACACGGCGATCCCCTGGCGCTGGGGCCGCGAGCTGCGTCTCCTCTCCGAGGAAACGATGGCCGTGGCAGGCCGCGTGCGGGCGCGCGCGCTCATCCTGCACGGCGGTCTCGACCGGACGGCGTCGATCAGGGGCGCGCGGCGGCTGACGCGATCGCTCCCCGCCGGCGCCGCCCTGCAGGTCTTCCCGCGCAGCGGGCACGTGCTGCCGCTCGACGTCGAGGGGCCCGCGGTGTGCGATGCGGTCGTCTCCTTCTTCCAGGAGGGATGAGATGCCGAAGTACGTGCTCGCCATCGACCAGGGCACCACGGGGACGACCGCGCTGGTGCTCGATCAGCGGCTCGCGGTGAAGGGCAAGCGCAACGTCGAGTTCCGGCAGATGTTCCCTCGCCCGGGATGGGTGGAGCACGACCTCGAGGACATCTGGGACTCGACGCTCAAGGCGGTCTCGGGCGCGCTCCGCGAGGCGCAAGTAAAGGGGGCGCAGCTCGAGGCGATCGGGATCACCAACCAGCGCGAAACGACGCTCGTGTGGGACCGCCGCACTGGACGGCCGATCCACCACGCCATCGTCTGGCAGGACCGGCGGACCGCCGACGCCTGCAACGCGCTGCGCGCCGCCGGCAAGGAGCCCTGGGTCCGCGAGAAGACAGGCCTGGTCCTGGACTCGTATTTCAGCGCCACCAAGGTCCGCTGGATGCTCGACAACGTGAAGGGAGCGGGCGTGCGCGCCGAGCGCGGCGAGCTGGCCTTCGGCACGGTGGACGCGGCGCTCCTCTGGAAGCTGACCGGGGGCGCGGTGCACGCGACCGACGTGACCAACGCCTCGCGCACGCTCTTGATGGACCTCTCGCGCAGGCAGTGGGACGACGAGCTTTGCCAGCTCTTCGGCGTCCCGCGCGCGGTGCTGCCGGAGATCCGGCCCTCGGCGGGCGTGTTCGGGACGGTCAAAGGCGTGCGCGGGCTGCCGGACGGTTTGCCCGTGGCGGGCATCGCCGGCGACCAGCAAGCCGCCATGGTGGGGCAAGCGTGCTTCGCCGAAGGCGAGGCGAAGTGCACGTACGGGACCGGCGCCTTCCTTCTCATGAACGCCGGCAACGCTCCCGTGACCTCCCGGCACGGGCTCCTCGGCACGGTCGCGTGGCAGGTGGGAGCCGAGGTCGCCTACGCGCTCGAGGGAAGCGCGTTCATCGCCGGGGCGGTGGTGCAGTGGCTGCGCGACGGCCTGGGCCTGTTCGGCAACTCGAAAGACGTGGAGGCGCTGGCCAAGAAAGTCCCCGATTCCGGCGGCGTCGTCTTCGTGCCCGCGCTGGCCGGCCTTGGCGCGCCCCACTGGCGCCAGGAGGCGCGCGGGGTGATCAGCGGAATCGACCGAGGCACGACCAGGGCGCACATCGCGCGGGCCGCGCTGGAGGGGATCGCCTTCGAGATCTACGACCTCGCGCAGGCCATGGCGCACGACATCGGGAAGCCGATGCCGATGTTCCGCGTCGACGGCGGCGCCTCGACCAACGACCTGCTCATGCAGTTCCAGGCCGACCTGCTGCAGACGCCCATCGAGCGCCCGCGCATGGTGGAGACGACGGCGCTGGGCGCGGCGTTCCTCGCGGGTCTGGGCACCGGAGTGTGGCCGGGCATCAAGGAGCTGTCCAAGGCCTGGCGCGCGGGCAAGCAGTTCCGCCCGCGCATGAAGCCGCAGGATCGGGACGAGCACCTCGCGCGCTGGCGCAAGGCAATCGAACGGGCTTGCCTCTAGCCGGGCGCCGTGGATCCGCTACCGACTCGCGCCCGCCATCTCCGCGCTACAGATCCCGTTCACGCACCGTGCCGCGAATTCCGCGCAGGATGGGGCGAATCCACAATTCATCGGGAGCGTCGGGCAGATGCTCGAGGCGTATAGGGTCCGCTCTTCCTCGAACGCCGCGAGGTTCGCCGCGAGGAGCGCCCCTCGACACCCGTCCTGGCACGGCAAGCTCGCATCGACGATCGTGCATTCGCGATCCGAGCCACAGCCCGTCGCGTACCGCGCGAGCATGTTCCCAACCGCCGCGAGGGCGTCGATCCGCGGCTGCAAGCAAGCATCGAGGACAGGACCGCCGCCTCCAGAGCTCGGTGCAGCCCCGCCGCCCGGCGATCCGGATGGCTGCCCGCCGCAGGCCAGACACCAACAGACGGCGCCGAGCGCAGCGAAGCGGAACGATGGCATCGCGGCCTCCTCAGCGGGACGCTTCGCACGCACGTTGGGCGAAGCAAGGACCGCACGGTCGCTGGGACACCAGGCGAGGAACCGAGCTTGGGGGTCACCGGGGACGAACTGCGTCTGCTGCGGGCCAGGACGTTCCTGCGGGCCAGGACGTTCCTGCGCCAGCAGGACCTTCGAAACGCACATCAGCCGCCTTGCACGGCGGCGAGCTTGATGCGGACGATCGCCTCGACGAGCTTGCGGCTGACGGGATCCAGATCGACGAACTCGATGGCGATGCCGCCGGGCCTGCCGTCACCGCTGCTCTCGATCACGCGGACGACGCGGGCGCGGCCTTCCACGATGCGGCGATTCCCGGCGTCGAAGCGCAGCTCGAGGGTCTGACCGGCCTCGCGGAGCGGCCCGGCATGCTCGCTGCGCAGGAACATGCCGCTCTCCGAGAGGTCCTCCGCGTACACGGCGAGGAACTGCTGCACGGACTCGAACTTCACGCCGACCAGCAGGTCGACCGGAGCACGCGGGTGGCGCCGGCGGTCCTCCTCGGCAGCGGGAAACCGCGGGCTTCCCTCGGGCGGCGTGAGCCGCGCGGCGCCCGCCTCCGCTCCGGACGCCGGAGAGTCGCCGCGGCCGACCTGCGGCAATGGCGCTGGCCCGGCACGTCCGGCGATGGGCGGCGGCGTCGAATCGTGCACGCGGTCATCCTGCCCGAGCCGCGCGCGAGCGCTCAACGTGGGCAGGAGTATGCGGGGGTCAGGACATCAGCGCCTCCATTGCCGCCGCCACCGTGCAGGCTGGCTGAAGCTCGAGCGGCGCCTCTTGCAGCCGGCGGGCGTTGCTTTCCGGGAGCACGCAGCGCCGGAAGCCAAGCTGCGCGGCTTCAGCGAGGCGCTGCTCGATCTGGCTTACCCCGCGTACTTCGCCCGCCAGGCCAACCTCGCCGAGGACCAGCGTGCGCTCGTCGAGAGGCACGTCGCGGAAGCTGGAGAGGACCGCCGCGGCCACGGCGAGATCGCCAGCGGGCTCGTCGAACGACGCTCCCCCGGCGACGTTCACGTAGATGTCCTGGTCGGAGAGCACCACGCCTTGCTTCTTCTCCAGGACCGCGGTGAGCAACGCGACGCGGCCGGGGTCGACGCCGATGGCCGTGCGCCGCGGCGAGCCGCCGCACGTCGAGGTCGAGACCAGCGCCTGCACCTCGACGAGCAGCGGGCGGCTGCCGGTCATCAGCGCGACCACGGCGCTTCCCGAGGAGTCGCGCGGGCGCTCGGCGAGGAACAGCGCGCTCGGGTTGCGGACCTCCACGAGGCCGCAACCCTTCATCTCGAAGACGCCGATCTCGTTGGTGGAGCCGAAGCGGTTCTTGTGCGCCCGGAGCAGCCGGTAGGCGTGGCTCCGGTCGCCCTCGAAGTACAGCACGGTGTCCACCGTGTGCTCGAGCAGACGCGGCCCGGCGATGGAGCCGTCCTTGGTGACGTGTCCGACGAGCAGCGTGGGCGTGCCGGTGCGCTTGGCCCACTCGACCAGGCGCGAGGCGACCTCGCGCACCTGCGACACGCTGCCGGGCACGCCGTCGAGGTGCGGCGCGTGCATCGTCTGCACCGAGTCGACGGCGAGCACCTGGGGGCGGAGCCGGTCGGCGGCCTGCAGCGCATCGGCGACGGAGGTGTCGGCGCGCAGGAGCAACCCGGGCGAGAGCGCCTCGAGGCGCTCGCCGCGCAGCCGGATCTGCGCCAGCGACTCCTCCCCGCTCACGTACAGCACCGGCCTTCCCGGCGACGCGCGCGCCACCCGATCGAGCGCGCTGAGGAGCAGCGTGCTCTTCCCGATGCCGGGGTCGCCGGCGAGCAGGACCGCCGCGCCCGCGACGAACCCGCCGCCGAGCGCGCGGTCGAGCTCGCCGATGCCCGTCCGCAAGCGGGCGCCCGCCTCGAGCGGGACGCGATCGATCCCGATGGCATCGGCCCCGGAAGAAGACCCGGAGACCTCCTCGACGATCGAGGCCCATTCGCCGCATTCCGGGCACCGCCCGAGCCACCGGGCCGTGCGGTAGCCGCACCTCCCGCAGACGTGCTCGACCCGCGCCGCCTTCGCCGCCCTCGCCATGCTGGAGACGTTAGCAGGGCCCTCCGACAGCGCGGGTCAGGGGGCTCGCCCCACGGCGGCGGAGCGTGCCAAGCTGCAAGCGGAGGTGCGGGCCATGCGTGCAGCCGTCATCGGGGGAGGGAGTTGGGGCACGGCGCTCGCGTCGGTGCTCGCCGGGAACGGATGGGAAGTGGTCATCTGGTCGCACGACGCGGAAGTGGCGGTCGCGCTGGGCGAGCGGCACGAGAATTCCAAATACCTGCCAGGGCTCCCCCTGCCGACCTCGGTGCGCGGAAGCTCGAACCTCGCCGAAGCGCTCGCCGGCGCGGAGCTGGTGGTGGCGGCGAGCCCGTCGCACGTCACGCGCGAGGTGATGGAGCGCGCCGCTCCGGCGCTTCCGCGCGCCACCCCGATCGTCTGCGCGAGCAAGGGAATCGAGAACGAGACGCTGCTCACGATGAGCGAGGTGCTGGAGGAGGTGCTGCCTCCCGAGATGCACCCCTACCTCTCGTTCTTGTCGGGGCCCTCCTTCGCGAAGGAGACGGTGAAGCGCATGCCGACGGCGGTGGTGGTCGCCGCCACCTGGGAGCGCATCGCCCGGCAGGTGCAGCGCGTCTTCTCCAACGACTACTTCCGCGTGTACACCTCGAACGACGTGGCGGGCGTCGAGCTGGGCGGCTCTCTCAAGAACGTCTGCGCCATCGCCGCGGGCATCGCCGACGGCATGGGGTTCGGCCACAACACGCGCGCCGCGATCATCACCCGCGGCCTGGCCGAGCTGGTGCGGCTGGCGGTGAAGAAGGGGGCGAACCCGATCACGCTGTCTGGGCTGGCCGGCATGGGCGACCTGGTGCTGACCTGCACCGGAGACCTCTCCCGCAACCGCACCGTCGGGCTGGGGCTGGGGCGGGGGCAGACGCTGCAGGAAGTACTGGCCGGCATGACCCAGGTGGCGGAGGGCGTCCGCACCGCGAAGAGCGCGAACGATCTGGCGAACAAGCTGCAGGTCGAGATTCCCCTCCACCACGCCGTCTACCGGATCCTCCACGACGGCCTGCCGGTCCAGAAGGCCATGTCCCAGCTCCTCTCCCGCGAGCTGAAATCCGAATTCTCCCTCCACTGACCCGCCGCGTTCCGGGCGAACCGCGTGAAAGGCTTCAGGCGCCCAGCTGTGGCCTCACGGGCGGGCTCGCGAGTTGGGGGTGCTGCGAGGGATCGGCGGCTTCGAGGTGGCCGAGCAAGTGCGAGGAGGCCACCAGGATGATGGGGCGGAAGAGGAGGTTCAACACGGGGGTGGCCAGCAGAGTCGCCGTGCCGAGGGCGAAGCCGAGGGCGATGGAGGGGTTCGCCTCCACCAGCGCGATTTCGCCCCGCCAGGGAAGCGACAGCCGATCGCACAAGCGGGCGAAGGCGCGCAAAGGGCCGCCGATCACCGGAAGCCGGTCGGCGGCGTGGCGGAACCAGCGCACGAACCACGGCGCCGGCGCCTGCCGGTCGATCGCCTCGGCGCTGCGGATGGTCTCGCCCGGCAGCAGCACGCGGGCGTCGTCGAACGCATCCACCACCACCCAATGCACGCCCCACACCAGGATCACGGCGTTGGAGATGAGGATGCCGAGGCCCGGGAGCACCTTCCAGATCACCGCGAACGGGATCACCCCGATGGCGACCACGATGGCCTGCTGGATCGCGCGCTTGAGCGAAACGGCGATGGAGTACTCGCGAGGCCCGCACGGCCCGAACCCGAGTCGCCACCGCACCATGGCGGCCAGCCGCGCGTAGTGCTTGGCGAAGACGATGGACGGCACCGGCGCCAGCACGGCGAAGGTCTTGTAGAAGGACTTCACCCAACCCCACCAACCGACGCCGTCGTGCGAGAGCGCGGCCACGACCGCGCAGAAGGCGCCCAGCCAGGCCGCCGGGATCAGCGCCTCGCGCAGGATCTCGGGGTCGGAGATCAGCATTCGCAGCCCGAGGAGCGGCTGCGCGAGCCCGTACACCACGCGGTCGGGCGCCTGCACGCGCGGCGGCGGCGCCTGCTTGCGCGAGGCGAATTCCCGCAGCCGCGAGAGCGCGGCACGCCAGACGGATCGGGGGGCCAGCAGGCCGGAACCGGCGAGCGTAGTCGACATCCGCTGCCAGTACGTCCGGCGGCCCGTCCTTATTGCAGGCTGGCCCGGCGGCGGCGCGACCCTGTCCCTCGACGGATGCCCCATCGGCCGAGGATCCAGGCGCATGCGGCCGGTGTCAACCGCCGCGTCACTCTCCCAGATACGCCTTGCGCACCTCGGGGCTGCGGAGCAGCTCCTGCCCGGTGCCGCTCTGCACCACCTGTCCCGTCTCCAGCACGTGGCCGTGGTGCGCGATCCCGAGCGCCAGATGGGCATTCTGCTCGACCAGCAGGATGGTCACGCCCGCCCGGTTGATCTCCTCGATGATGCGGAAGATCGTCTCGGTGAGCTGAGGCGCGAGCCCCAGCGACGGCTCGTCGAGCAGGAGCAGCTTCGGCCGGGCCATCAGCGCCCGCGCGATCGAGAGCATCTGCTGCTCGCCCCCCGAGAGCGTCCCGGCCATCTGCCGCTCGCGCTCGCGCAGGATGGGGAAGAGCGTGAACCCGCGTTGCATGTCCTTCTCGATCCCGTCCTGGTCGCGGCGCAAGAACGCCCCCAACTGCAGATTCTCCCGCAGGGTGAGGTTGGGAAAGATCCCGCGTCCTTCGGGCGCGTGCGAGAGGCCCCGCTCGACCAGCTTGTAGGGCTTCACGGCCGCGATCGGATCGTCGCGGTAGAAGATGCCTCCTCCCGACGGCTTCAAGAGCCCCGAGATGGCCCGCAGCGTGGTCGTCTTCCCGGCGCCGTTGGCGCCGATGAGCGTGACGATCTCGCCCTCGCGCACCTCGAACGAAATGCCTCGCAGCGCGTGGATGGCGCCGTAGTGCACGTCCAGCCGGTCGAGTCGCAAGAGCGACCCGTTCACGGCTGCACCCGGCCCGCGGCGATCTGCCCGGCGTGCTCGCGCGCGTACTTCTCCCCCAGGTAGGCCTCGATGACCCGCGGGTTCGTCTGGATCTCGCGCGGGAGCCCCTGCGCGATGGTCAGCCCGTGGTCGAGCACCAGGATCCGCTCGGAAACGCCCATCACCAGCTTCATGTCGTGCTCGATGAGCACGATGGCGACGCCGAACCGGTCGCGGATGTCGCGGATGAGCTGCATCAGCTCCGACTTCTCTTTCTGGTTCGTACCGGCGGCAGGCTCGTCCAAGAGCAGCGCCTTGGGGTCGGTGGCCAGCGCGCGCGCGATCTCCAGGCGCCGCTGCTCCCCGTAGGGGAGGTTCTTCGCCAGATCGTCGCGCCGCTGCAAGAGGCCCATCACCGAGAGCAGCTCTTCGGAGCGCTGGGTGATCCATTTCTCTTCCACCTCGGCCAGCTCGCCCTTGCGCACCGAAGCCGCGATCGACTCGCGGGTCAGGTGATGGCAGCCGAGGCGCACGTTGTCGAACGCCGTCAGCTCGCGGAAGAGGCGGATGTTCTGGAAGGTGCGCGCCAGGCCCAGGTGCGCGATGTCGTGCGGCGCCAGGCCGCGCGTGTCCCGCCCGCGCACCAGGATGGTCCCCTCGCTAGGCGGATACACCCCGGTGAGCAGGTTGAAGACGGTCGTCTTGCCCGCGCCGTTGGGGCCGATCAGCGCGACCAGCTCGCGGGGTTTCACGGTCAGCGAGAAGTCGCTGACCGCGGTGAGGCCGCCGAAGCGGATGGTCGCGCGGCGCACGTCGATCAGGTCCTCGGAAAGCTCGGGCGCTTTCGGCCGCGCCGCGCCGCGCTTCTCGCGACGCCAGGGCAAGAGGTCCCAGACCTCCCGCGTCCCGAGCAGGCCCCGGGGCCGCACCAGCATGAGCACCACCAGCGCGACCGAGTAGATGACCATGCGCAGGTTCGCCAGCGCGCGCAGGTACTCGGGGAGGAGCGTGAGCACCGCGGCGGCGATGGTCGACCCCGTGATCGAGCCCATGCCGCCCAGCACCACCATCGCGACGATCTCGAAGGAGCGCACGAAGGTGAAGCTCTGCGGCGAGAGGTTTCCCTCGAAGGCGCCGGAGAGCGCCCCGGCCACGCCCGCCATGCCGGCGCTGATGACGAAGGCGCGTACCTTGTAGCCGGTCGTGTCGACGCCCATCGCCTCCGCCGCCACTTCGTCCTCGCGGACGGAGAGGAAGGCGCGTCCGTGGGTCGAGTCGCGCAGCCGCTTGGTGACGAGGATGGTCGCGATCGCCGCAGTCCAGATCCAGGTGAAGTCCGCGTAGCGGGGAATGGGCGAGAGCCCGATGGCTCCGCCGAACAGTCGCGTGTTCTCGATGACGACGCGGATGATCTCCCCGAATCCCAGCGTGACGATGGCCAGGGAGTCGCCGCGCAGGCGCAGCGAGGGCTTCCCGACCAACCAGCCGGCGAGGGCGGCGGCCCCCGCGCCGGCGGCGATCGAGGCCACGAAGAACAGCCGGTACGGGTCCTCGGAGGGCCCGCGCATGAGCAGCACGGCGGAGACGTAACCGCCGATCGCCATGAAGCCGGCGTGGCCGATGGAGAACTGCCCGGTGAGGCCGTTCACCAGGTTGAGCGAGACCGCCAGGATGATGGCGATGCCGATGTGGTTGATGTTCTGGAACGCGTACTCCCAGTCGCGCTGGTCGGCGAAGTAGAGCTGCACGAGCCAGAGCACGGGGATGGCGGCGATGAACGGGAGCCAGCTGAGCAGGGCGCGCCGCGCCTGCGTCAGCGCCGAGCCGCCGAAGAGGCCCGCCATCTAGACCTTCTCCGCTTCGCCGCGTCCGAGAAGGCCCGTCGGCCGCACCAAGAGGACGAGGATGAGGATCGCGAAGGCGACCGCGTCGCGCCACGAGGAGCTGAGGTACCCGGAGACGATCTGCTCGGCGAGCCCCAGCACCAGGCCGCCCAGCATCGCGCCCGGCACGTTGCCGATGCCGCCCAGCACCGCGGCGACGAACGCCTTGAGCCCCGGCATGAGGCCCATCAGGGGCTGCACGCTGGGATACTTGCTCGCGTAGAGGACCCCGGCCACCGCGGCGAGCACCGAGCCGAGCACGAAGGTGAAGGAGATCACCCGGTCGATGTTCACGCCCATCAAGGAGGCGACGGTCGCGTTGAAGGAGACCGCCCGCATGGCGGTGCCCATCCGCGTGTGGAAGACGATGCGCTGCAGGCCGATCATCAGCGCCACGGAGACGATCACCGTGACGATGTCCACGTAGCCGAGGGAGACCGGCCCAGCGTGCAGCGCGGCGTGGCGGGGCAGCACGGTGAACACGCGCGGGTTCGGGCCGAAGAGATATTGGCCGCCGTACTCGAGGAAGAAGCTCACCCCGATGGCGGTGATCAGCGAGTTCAGCCTGGGCGAGCCGCGCAGCGGGCGGTAGGCGAGCCGCTCGATGACGAATCCCAGGCACGCGCAGACCAGCATCGAGGCCACGGTGACGAGCAACGCGCCGACGATGCTCGGGCTGCGCGACTCGCCCGTCCACCGCGCGACGTACCAGCCGATCATCGCGCCCACCATGAACACGTCGCCGTGGGCGAAGTTGATGAGCTTCAGGACGCCGTACACCATCGTGTAGCCGAGCGCGATGAGCGCATAGATGGCGCCCACGCTGATGCCATCGATGACGTGCTGGAAGAACTCCGCCAAGCGGGGGCCCTTCCGCGGCTACTTCTTGGGGTGCTCTGCGGCGGGGACGCCCTGCTTCTGGCCGGTGTTGGAGGCTTCCGAGGCGGAGGTGCTCGCGCCGGTGGCGGGCATGGTGGTGGGCGTCGGCGTGGAGGGGTTCGCCGCGGCGGGCGCCGTGTTGCTGCCCGTCTTGGTCCCGCCCGCGGCAGCGTCGCCGCCCGAGCCGCTCTCGGGCTGCATCCCTTCCGGGTAGATCTTGGTCACGAAATCGTACTTGCCCCCCTTCGCCACCTTGAGCACCACCGCGGGCTTCAAGGGGTTGCGGTTCTGGTCCAGCGTGATGTTGCCGGTCACGCCCGCGTAGTCCTTGGTCGCCGCCAGGGCGTCGCGGATCGAGGGGCCGGTCAGGTCCTTGGCGCGCTTCATCGCGTCGACCAGCATCCCGGTCGCGTCGTAGGCCTGCGCCGCGAGCGAATCGGGCAGCTGGCCGCCGTACGCCTTCTTGTACTTGGCGACGAACTCCTGGATGCGCGGGCTCGGATCGTCGGGGGAGTAGTGATTCGAGAAGTAGCTTCCCACGATCGCGTCGCCGCCGATCTCGTAGAGCTTCTCGCTGTCCCACCCGTCGCCACCCAGGAGCGGCACGGTGATGCCCACCTCGCGCGCCTGCCGCGCGATGAGCCCCACGTCGGTGTAGTAGCCGGGCACGTAGAGCGCCTGCGGGGCCGCGGCCTTGATGTTGGTGAGCTGCGCCTTGAAGTCGACGTCGCCGTTCGAGTAGCTCTCCTGCGCGATGATCTGCCCGCCGGTCTTGGTGAACGCGTCGACGAAGTTCTTCGCCAGCCCCACCGAGTAGTCGTTGCGGACGTCCTTCAAGATCGCGACCTTCTTCAGCTTGAGGTTGTCGTGTGCGAACGTCGCCGCCACGTAACCCTGGAACGGATCGATGAAGCAGGCGCGGAAGATGTAGTCGCCCTTCTCGGTGACCGCCGGGTTGGTGGAGGAGGGCGTGACCATCGGCACCTTCGCCTGCTGCGCCTTGGGAGCCATGAACATCGAGCGCGTGGAGGCCACCTCGCCGAGCAACGCCACCACGTGCTCGCTGGCGATCAGGCGCGTGGCGGCGGTCGCCGCTTCCTCGGGTCGGCCCTGATCGTCGAGCACCTTTACTTGCAGTTGCCTCCCTTTCACCCCGCCCTTGGCGTTGAACTCGTCGATGGCGAGCTGGATGCCGTTCGCGCTGGAGAGGCCGAAGGTGGCCTCGGTCCCGGTCATGCTGCCGACCTCGCCGATGACGATGGGGCCGGTCGCGTTGGGGCTCATCATTCCGCTGCCCTGGTCCTGCTTCTTGCATGCGGCGAGGGCGGTGAAGGCGAAGAGGGTCGGCAAAATCCTGCGCATGGCGGATCCCCTGGCGGCGATTGGAAAAAGCGGCCCTGCTTAACACTCCGGGAGGGCGCAATCAACTTGGCAGCCCTCCCGGTCCTGCATGGTACAGTGGCCGTACCTTGCCCTCGCCGCGGATCCTCGTCGTCGATGACAACCCCGAGCTCCTGACCCTGCTGTCCTCGTCGTTCGAGGAGGCCGGCTATTCGGTCCTGACCGCCAGCCGCGGCCGGAGCGCGGTCGACCTGGCGCGCAAGGAGAAGCCGGCGCTCGCCATCGTCGACGTGCTCTTGCCCGATCTGATGGGGTTCGACGTCGCCGAGATGCTCAAACGGATGAAGATCCCCTTCATCTTCATCTCCGGCGTGCACAAGGGCGGGGTCACCTCGAAGGGCGCCGCGGCCAAGTACGGGGCCGCCGGGTACTTCGAGAAGCCGTTCGACCGGAAGGCATTGCTGGAAGCGGTGCGCAAGGTGGTGCCCGCCGCCCGATCTCCCGAGCGCGAGATCGAGCTGGACCTCGAGGGGGCCCCTCCGGTCGCCGAGGAAGCCGAGGCGATGGAGCTGACCAGCCGGATCGATCTGACCGCCGAGGGCGCGCATGTCGGACTGCGCGGAGGCGGCAAGCTGGCGCTCAAGCCGATGGGGTCCGAGCAGCAGACGCGGCTCAGCGGCGCCGCCAGCCCGCAGACGCGGCGCATGAGCGTCTCGGTGCCCACCGAACCGCCGCCGGGGCGGCAGGAGGAGCCGGAGGAGCTGCCTCCCGACGCGCTGCAGCCCATCGCCTCGAGAGAGAGCGTCCGGCGCGGCGAGCTGAAGGACAACCTGCCCCAGCTCTTCGCGGCCTACTTCCAGGCGCGCGAAACAGGCGAGCTCGGCCTGCAGAAGGGGCAGGTGAAGAAGGTGGTGTATTTCGAGGCCGGGATGCCCGTCTTCGCGCTCTCGAATCTCGTCGCCGACCGGCTGGGGCAGTTCCTCGTGCGCGCGGGGAAGATCGACGAGGCGACTCTCGAATCCGCGGCGGACGAGGCGTCGCGCAGCAAGCAGCGCACCGGCGACGTGCTCATCTCGATGGGCGCGCTGACCGAGGAGGAGCGGCTCTACTACATCGCGCAGCAGATCAAGAGCATCCTCTACAGCCTCTTCGCCTGGGAGACCGGCTCCTTCGCGCTCTCGTTCCAGGCGCGGGCCCGCAGGGAGATGATCAAGCTGGACATCCACCCCGCGAACCTCATCGTGCGCGGCGTCAAGAAGCTCTACAAGCCGGAGCGGCTGCGGCGCCTGCTCGGCGCCGAGGAGCGGCTCACCCCCTCTCCGGACCCGGCGTTCAACCTGAGCGACGTGGAGCTGCAGGCGTGGGAGGCGCACCTGTTGCCCCGCTGCGACGGGACGCGCACCGTGGCGGACCTCGTGAAGCTCTCCGGAAAGCCCGAGAACGAAGCCTGGGCCACGCTCGTCGCGCTGCGGGCGCTGCGCGTGCTGGACGTCCGCTAGCGCTCGGCTGGATCCCGCAAGCGAGTACGTGCGTGGTCAGTCGGCGGGACCTGGCTGCGGTTCAGCCGCCTCGCATCTGCTTCAAGATCTCGCGCGCCTTCCGTTTGTCGTACTTGAGTTCGCCGTCGGTGCGTGCCGAGACTACGTCAGCCAACTCGACGATGTAGCGTTCCGCTACTTTCGGATCGAGATCCGTGATGCGCTTCCCCTCCTTCTCCTCGATGCTCCGCAGGAGACCTGTCGCAATCCTCTCCTCTTCTGACGAGGGTTCGCCGCTGAGACCCTCGATCCGAAGCCCGATACCAGCTCCGAGATTCACCCGGAAGCGATGGCGAAGCAGCCGTATCGCGTAGTGCGCGATGCGGAGGGCGGCGGAGTACTCCATGCTTGCCAACTCTTCCCACATTTTCACGGATCTCTCTCCAGGTAGATAGCGTCGAAGAGTCTTCGCGGCAAGCGCTCGATGACGTATTCCACCGACAGCGGATGCGCCCGTTTCCCCACTGGCACTTTCGTCGTGAGCTGCTTGGCCGTGACGAACGGGATGAGGAAGAGCAGCGGACGGAAATCGCGCGTTTCTGCCGCCCTCACGATCGCGCTGATCTCCGCGAGCTGCCGCTTGGTGATGATCCCAGTGGCCTGTTTGATCCCGGCGCCGTTCAGGATCCCGGTCCTGTTCTCCTTGATTTTCGCGCTGTGTCGGTCTCCCCTTCTCACCTCCGCGGCAAGCGAGTGATAGATCTCACTCGGCGACGACGTCGGCGGGGTTGCGACGTCTACAGCTGCCGATTGACGAGGATCGAACGCGGGCGTGCACCAGACGTAATGCTCTTCGCCGTAGTACCTGTTCGCTATGGTGTACGCGAGCCAAGTGTTGGTCGAGTAGAGAATAAGCGGATCAGGCAACGGAAGCCTCCGTCGGCAGTGTACTGGACCCCACCGACACTCGGGCCTGCGGTTCGGGAAAGCGCACTTGACGCGCATTGACATTCCCCCAGGCTTCGACATAGACGTGCGCGCCCGATGATCGCCCTGTCCAGGCAGGCGGGGGAGGCGCCCTCGCCGTTCGACGCGGATCAGCAGCGCCGGTTCGACGAGGGGTTCGAGAAGGCCGTGGCGAAGTACCCGCCTGAGCGGCGGCGGTCCGCGCTGCTCGCGGTGCTGCACCTGGTGCAGGACGAGCTGGGGTGGCTTCCGGAGCCGGCGATGGTCTACGTCGGACACCGCCTCGACGTCCCCGCCGTGCGCGTCCGCGAGGTCGCCACCTTCTACACGATGTACCGCCTGAGGCCAGTCGGGCGGCACCACATCGGCGTGTGCAACTCGGTTTCGTGCTGGGCGAAGGGCAGCGAGAACATCCTGCGCCAGTGCGAGGAACGGCTCGGAATCCGCCCGGGCGAGGCGACCAAGGATGGCCAGTTCTCCCTCGAGGAGGTGGCCTGCCTCGCCTCTTGCGGGACGGCGCCGGCCGTCCTCGTCAACAACTTCACCTATGTGGAGAACGTCACGCCCGAATCGATGGACGCGCTCATCGCGCGGCTGCGGAGCGAGCCCGGGCAGAAGATGGCGTCCGGGCCCCGTCCGCGTCACCTCGAGGAAAGACACGCGATCGGGAAGCAGTCGGACCCGCAGGCGACCGGAACGGTGGGACAACCCGCGGCGACGGCCGTTCCGACCGACAGGAGATGAGGGTGCCCGAGCGCGTGAAGATCCTCACCGGCGATTGGGACAAGCCCGAGAGCTGGTCGCTCGCCACCTACAAGGCCTCGGGCGGCTGGCAGGCCC
>JBJMQJ010000377.1:0-9896 GCA_045802765.1 Myxococcales bacterium | reverse complement strand
TTCCCGCGCGCCGCCGCGTTCACCTTGCTGGAGCACATCAGATCGTGGATGGCAGCTAGGATCTTCATGCGCACACTCCGGCTCCGGGGAGCGAACCAAACGGCAGGCCCAGCACGGTGGCGGCGCGGCCGTCCTCCAGCGCGACCTCGCTGCCCGGGACGATCAGCTCCTTGTGCACGTACCCGAGCAGCACCGAGAGATCTCCGACCTGGGTCGCGGAGGTGACCCGCCCGCGCTTGCCTTGGGCCGCCCGCGCCGGATCGAGCCGCGCCCCGGGAACCGGCGACGCTCCGCGAACCTGGAGGCGGACGAGGTTCCAGGCGACGCGGCCACGATACGTCGCCATCGCGACCACTTCCTGTCCTACGTAACAGCCCTTGCCGAAGGAGATCTGCCGGTCGAGCCCGGCGTCGACGGGCGTGGTCTCCTCGTCCAGCTCGGTCCCCCAGGCAGGCAGCCCGAGAGCGACGCGCCACGCTTCGACCGCGCCCGGATCGGCCGCCGGCAACGCCGCGACCAGCTCCGGCGCCCGCGCGGCGAGGACCAGGACCTCGAGCCCGAGCGGCTGGAGCGAACCGGCGACGTCCTCGAACCGTCCCAGCGGGGCAGTCCCCGGCGCGAATCGCAGGCGGTGCAATCCATCCACGCGAGACAGCTCGCAGTCCTCCATGATGAGCAGCTTGTCGAGGTGGTCATGCAGCGCGTCGAGCCGCTCCGGGATGGTAGTGACGATCAGCTCCTCCGGGTACCGCCAGACCAGCGCCTCCGCGACCAGCCTCCCCTTCCCGCCCAGGAACAGCGCGGGCAAGGCGCCGCCCATCGGCGCGGCGGATACGTCGGCGGTCTGCATCCCTTGCACCCACGCCTCGCGTTCCGGTCCGATGACGCGAAGCGCCGCGGCCGGGCCGAGGTCGGAAAGCCCGTAGGGCGCCGCCGGAAGGCGATCGGGGGCGTTTCCGTGACTCGGGCTGTACGGTGGGAGGACCGCCTGCGCCAGGGTCGTCGCCGGTGGGACGGGCTTCCCGGCCGAGTCGGTGAGCGCCTCCCCGGGTGCCGAGGTGCGCGATGGCGTGCTCTTGAACGTGATCTGCGGGCTCATCGGGTTAGACTCCGTCGCGCACAGGGTTCGTGGAGACGTCATGAAGCTTCCGGCGCAGCATGCGGCGAACGACGACGTCCTCCTCACGCCCGAGCGCACGGCGCGCGTCGCCGCGGCGATCGACGACCCGTGCGACGAGGGAGGATTCGATCAGTTCTGCCGCGATCGCAACGGGCAGCTGTGCCAGTTCCACGCCAAGTACTGCCGGGCGCCGGACTATCCGTGCATCGATCGCTTGCGCCACTTCGTCGCGGTGAGCTTCCTCGAGGACATCGCGCGCCGGCGCGCCAAGGATCGCGGTCAGGCTTGAGCTAGCTCGCATCGAGAGCCTCGCGCAGGACGTCCTCGGGATAGAGCGGCGCGACGCCGCCGCCCCCCACGATGTTCACGACGCGGCCCGATGCGCCGCGGCACACGCTGCCTCCGGCGGGCACGCCTTCGATGAGCGACGCGTACGTCGAAATGTCGAGGTGGAGCGGGCCACGGCCGGCGCGGACCCGCTCGCCCGGCGCGTGCACGGCGAAGAACCGGTCCAGCGCGGGGGAGTCGACCAGCTCCTGCGTCACCCAGCTCCCCGCCGGGTCGCGCCGCGCGAACGCGAGCACCTCGCGGAAGCCCGCCGCCCCGGTCTCCCGGCCGATCACCACGCTCTTGCCGCCGTAGTCGTGCGAGCGCTTGAGGATGTACGCCTCTCCCGTCCCCAGCTCGGCGTCGGAGACGTCGTCGAGGAGCCGGGTCCACGGCACGAGCGAGCGGACCGCGTCGCGTTCCTCGGAAGAGAGCGCCGGCGAAGCGGCGCGCAGGGACAGCTCGGCCAGAAGCCCCTTCGTCTCCAGCCAGCCGTCGACCCGGTTCCACATGCCGTGGCGGGAAGGATCGAGAAAGGCGCGGCCGAGCGCGGTGTCGGGCTGCACGTAGCGCGCGAAGAGGTGGCGGTACAGGACGCGATCCGGCGCGCCGTCCAGCACCACGTCGTCTGGCGTGCACGGCCGGGCCTCGGCGCAGCCGCGCTGGAGCAGCACGCGCGAGAGCGCGACCAGCTCGGAGCGCTGCGGATCGCCGTCGCGGTGGAGGAGCTGGACCCGCAGGGGCAGCTCGCGCCGGGCCCGTCGCGCCGCCTGGAGCACCGCGTCCGCGAGCCATCCGGCGTTGCTGTGCGAGGCGGCGAAGAGATCTTCCGCGCGCGCCGGCGACCACGCCTGCAACCAAGCCAGCGCCGCCGCGTCGGAGTATGCCGGCATGGCGGGGATCGTCGCGTTGACCTCGAGCGCGCGGGGCCGTCCCGAGCGATCGACGAACCAGTCCACCCGGCCGATGAGCAGCTCCTCGGCCTCCCGCCAGCGGGTCCGCAGCGCTTCCTGCTCCAGCGGGGAGAGATGGTGGAAGAGGAGCCTGGCGCGATCCGGCGACCCCTCGATCAGCTCGCGGCACACCTTGACCAGCGCGGAGACGACCAGCCGCGCCGCGCGTCCCAGCGCGGACAGCTCCTCGCGCGGCAGCGCCACCGGCGAGAGGACCAGCGGAATCGGCTGTGGGCCGCGCATGAGGCCCAACTCGGTGGCGCGCTCCTGGGCGAGCCGCGCCAGCTCGTCGCGCTTCGCCTCGGGCAAGGCGGCGAGGCGCGCATGGGCTTCCGCGGCCGCCGGCGCCAGCTCCGGAAGGTGCACGCGCAGGTCCATGGGGAAGCACCTATAACGCGGCTGGCGGCTGGCGGCTGGTTACGCTGGCTCGGCGACCGGCGCGAGCGTCTCGGCGGGGACGAGGGTCAGCTCGGTCACTTCGGGGCGCGCGCCGATGCGGAAGACGGGCATCACCGATCCAGCGCCACGGTTCACATAGAGGAAGCTGGTCCCGGCGCGGTACAGCCCGGCGACGAACGGCGTGATCAGCCGCGCGAGCGACAGCGACCGGTGCAGCCAGAGCATCGCCACCTGCCCGCCGTGCGTGTGCCCGGACAGCTGCAGGTGCACGCCGGCCTTCTGCGCGAGCGGCCAGGTGTTCGGTTGGTGCGAGAGCAGCACGGTGGCGGCGCCGTCGGGGCGCCCGCGCAGCGCGGCGCGGAGGTCGCAGCGACCCGACCACGGATCGTCGACGCCGCACAGCCAGATGGGGTCGCCGCCGCGCTCGAGCGCGATGCCGCGGTTCCGCAGCACCTGGATGCCGGCGCGCGTCAGCTCGCGATCGACGGCGTCGGCGCCTGCCCAGAAGTCGTGGTTTCCCAGGATCGCGAACGTCCCGTGCGCCGTGGGGATCGAGGCGATCGCCTCCGCTGCCTGGCGCGCGAACGCCGCGGAGTTGTGGACGATGTCGCCGGTCACTACCAGCACGTCGGGCTGCAGGCGCGCGGCCCGCCGCGCGATGCTGCGCAGCCGCTCGGCGGTCACGTGGCGGCCCGAGTGGAGATCGGAGAGCTGCACGATGCGCGCGCCGTTCCACCCAGGCGGCAGACCGACGACGGGCACCTCGACGCGCTCGCGCCGCAGGGCGTGGGCGCCGAAGAGCGTGCCATAGAGCGAGAGGCCGAAGGGAGAGAGCGCGAGCCACAGCGGCATCCGCGGATCGGCGCCGAACAAGCCGGCGACGAGCGCGCCCGCGCCCCAGAAGAGGAGCAGCAGGGCATAGAAGACGCTGCCCAGCCACCAGGCCGTCCACGGCGTCTGCACCGCCGCGGCGAGCGCGCGGGGGACCCGCGCCTTCCGCTTGCGCCGGAGCACTTCGAACGCCATGGGCACGTTGAGCAGCACGAGCAGCCCGGGAACCGAGAGGGAGAGCCAGGTGACGTCGTGCGCCTGCAGCCAGCGCACGAGGTCGGTCGCCGCCAGCACCTGCGGCAGCAGCGTCAGCGCGAGCAACGTCAGGTAGAACCGTGCGCGGCGCATCTCCAGAGGGTAACAGGTGCGTCAGGGTGGCGCATTTCAGGTGCGGCAAAAAGCGTGCGTGAACGTACGTTCGCGGCGCAGGACATGCTCCTTGCGCGCACCCCGGAATTGACCCCCAGTGCTGGTGCACCCTACGCTCGATCGGGTGACTGCCCGTCCCTCCTGCTGCGCGTTGCTCGTCGCCGCTTTCGCGCTGTCGGCCGCGGCTCGCGCGGATGGCGACGCGCGGTCGGCTCCGTCGGAGAAGGCGGCGCAGCCTGCTCCTTCTGACGGGGGCGCCAAGCCGAAAGCGGCGTCGATGGCGATCGAGGAGGATCCCGCGGCGGACGAAGCGCCTCCTCCCGCGCCGGCGAGCGAGGAGCGACGGCTGATCGGCGACTACATCCGCAACCACACCCGCGACATCCGCGACTGCTACGAGAAGCGGCTGCAGGAGCGCAAGACGCTGCAGGGAAAGCTCGTCGCGCGATTCGACATCGGGCCGAGCGGGCGCGTCATCGGTGCCACGGCCGAGGGCATGGGCGACCGCGAGCTGGCGCTGTGCGTGGTCAAGGTCGTGCGCGGCTGGGAGTTCGAGAAGCCGCAGTCCGGCGGCAAGCTTCGCGTCGGCTACCCGTGGGTGTTCACGCCGACGCCCTCGCAATAGGGCCCGGCGGGCGGCGGGCGGCGGGCGGTTCAGAAGCGGCGAGCCAGCAGGTCGTGCGTGGCGCGCAACCACTGGCAGAGCTAGCTTCGCGACATGCCCTGGCAGCCTTGGCTCGGCGCGGTCCCCGGTCCGCATGGCACCTCCTTTCGCGTCTGGGCGCCTCGCGCCCGCTCGATGGAAGTGAAGATCGCGGGCGGGACGACCGCGCGCCTCGAGAGCGACGGCGAGGGCTACCACTCCGCGACGGTGGAGGGCATCCGGCCAGGCGCGCGCTACGTCTACCGCTTCCCGGACGGGCGTGAGCGTCCGGATCCCGCGTCGCTGCTCCAGCCGGAAGGCGTGAACGGTCCGAGCGAGGTGGTCGATCTGGCAGCCATCGCGCCGCGCTCGCGCGGGCCGCAGCACGCGCTGCAGCAGCTGGTCTTCTCCGAGATCCACCTCGGCACCTACTCGCGCGAAGGCACCGCCGACGGCGCCGCCCGGCACCTGCCGGAGCTCGCCGAAGCGGGCTACACGGCGGTCGAGGTGATGCCGGTCGCGGCATTCTCCGGCGCGCGGAACTGGGGATACGACGGCGTCGACCTGTTCGCCGGGCACGCGGCCTACGGGGGACCAGCCGGGCTCGCGCGCCTGGTGGACGCGGCGCACGCGCGCGGACTGTCCGCTTTCCTCGACGTCGTCTACAACCACTTCGGCCCGGAAGGGAACTACCTGGGCGAGTTCGGACCGTACTTCACCTCGCGGCACCACACGCCCTGGGGAGACGCGGTGAACTACGACGGCCCCGACGCGGGCCCCGTCCGGCGGTTCGTCGTCGAGAATGCGCTGCGCTGGGTGGCGAGCGCGGGCGGCGGATTCGACGGGCTGCGCCTGGACGCGGTGCACGGCATCGTCGACGATTCGCCGGTGCACCTCCTCCGCGAGCTGAACGACGCCGTCCAGCGCGAGGCGCGCGAGACCGGACGCGCCATCCACGTCATCGCGGAGAGCGATCTGAACGAGGCCCGCCTCGTCGAGCCTCCCGAGCGCGGCGGTTACGGTCTCGCCGCGGCGTGGGCGGACGACTTCCACCACGCGCTGCACGTGGCGCTCACCGGCGAGTCGTCCGGCTACTACGAGGATTTCGCGCCGCCGGTGCTCGAGCCGCTCGATGCGCTCGTCTCGGCGCTGCGCTCCGGCTGGCATTACGGCGGGGCGCATTCGAGGCACCGGGGCCGCAAGCACGGGACGCCGGGCGCGCACCTGCCGGGCCGCCGGTTCGTGGTCGCGGCGCAGAACCACGATCAGATCGGCAACCGGGCGCGCGGCGAGCGGCTCGGCGCGCTCACCTCGCCCGGCGGCTTGCGCGTGGCCGCGGCGCTGACGGCGCTCTCGCCTGCCCTCCCCCTCTTCTTCCAGGGCGAGGAGTGGGCCGCGCCGGAGCCTTTCCAGTACTTCGTCAGTCACGGCGACCCCGCGCTGGTGGAAGCCGTGCGGAAGGGCCGCCGCGAGGAGTTCAAGGCCTTCTCCTGGGGCGGCGAGGTCCCCGACCCGCAGGATGAGCAGACGTTCCTGCGCAGCAAGATCGACCGCGCCCAGCGGGACACGCCGGCAGGGCGCGCCGCGCTGCGCTGGCACCGCGACCTGCTCGCCCTGCGCCGCGAGCATCCCGCGCTGCAGGACGACCGGCGCGAGGCGCTCGAGGCGCGCCGCGAAGGTCCCGCGCTGGTCTTGCGCCGCTGGAACGCGGGCAAGGAGATTGCCGTGGTGGCCCTCTTTTCGGAGGAGGAGCGCGAGGTCGCCCTTCCGCCGGGACGGTGGCGGGCGCTGCTCGATTCCGGCGCGGAGCCGTACGCGGTTCCCGGTGGCCGGCCCGCGCGCGTCGAAGGTGGAACGGCGCGCCTCTGCGGGCGGCATGCGCTCGTGCTGGAGCGCACCGCGTGAGCGATATCGCCGAGGAGAGCTCGGGCGCCGACGCGCAGATCAGGACGCGGACCTCGAGCTTCCGACTACGGGCGGTCCCGCTCGGCACCTCGGCGGGAAGACCGACGCTTGCGCGCGGCGCCTCGGCGGTGGCCGTGGCCGCCGAGGGAGCGTGGGTCCTGTGCGACTGCGGCGAGGGCACGCAGGTCGCCGCGCTGCGCGCCGGCCTCTCCTTCTCGCGCTTGGACGCGGTGTTGATCACGCATCTGCATGGCGACCACTTCAACGGCCTGCCCGGCCTGCTCGGGACGCTGGGCCTCGAGGGTCGCGAGCGGCCGCTCACGGTCGCCGGCCCGCGTGGCATCGCTTCGCTCCTCGAGGCGCTCGCGCGCGCCGGGTCGCTCGGCATCGGAGGGTTGCCGCTCCTCCTCGTCGAGTTGGAGGGCGAGGGAGGACCGCTCGAGCTCCCCGCGGAGGCGGCGATGTCCTTCACGGTGGAGACCCGAGCCCTCGCGCACCGCGTACCCACCTTCGGGTACCGCGTCTCGCTCCCCGACCGGCCTGGCACCTTGGACGTCGAAGGCGCCGTCGCCGCGGGCGTCCCGCGCGGGCCGCTCCTCGCCGAGGTGAAAGAAGGCGGCACCGTCGTGCTGCCCGACGGCCGCCGACTGGACGGATCGAGGTTCCTCGGCCCGGTCAGGCGCGGGCCTTCCGTCGCGTATGCGTTGGACACCACCCCATGCCGCGCGGCGGTCGAGCTGGGGCGCGGCGCGGACCTCCTCATCCACGAGTCCACCTACGAGCACGCGCGCGCCGAATTGGCCCATGCGCGGGGCCACTCCACCGGCGTGGAGGCTGCCCGCATCGCCAGCGAGGCGGGCGCCGGCACGTTGCTCTTGACTCATTTCTCGCCGTCGGTGGATGGCGAGCGCGTCGCCGACGAGGCGCGCTCGATCCATGGGCGGGTCGTCGCGGCCGCGGACCAGCAGGGGCTCGAGGTGGCGGCGCCCGATCCTGCGCCAGCCGCGACTTCAGCGCAGCTCCGTCCGTAGCCTCAAGTACCCGGCCAGGCGGTACTCGTCGCCGTTCTCCACCCTTCGCCGCGTGATGCGCTGGTCGCCCAGGAAGGTCCCGTGGGTGCTGCCCAGGTCCTCGACGTACCACTCGCCGTCGTCTCGCGCGAACTGCAGGTGGCGCGTCTCGATCTGCGGCGAGTTGACCCACACTGCGCAGTGGCGCTCGCTGCCCACCACCGTCGGCACGTCGATCACCTCGACCGGCATGCCCCGGCCGTCCAGCCCGCGCCCGTCGAGGAGCAGGTAGAGGCGCTCCGGCAGCGCTCCCGGCGTCGAGCGCACCTTGTCGGCCCGCACGTGCGCGGGCTCGGGCTGCGACGGCTTCTCCGGAGCGACCCGCTCCGCCAGCTCGCGCAGCGCGCGCAACATGGCTTCGGCGGTGGGAATGCCGAGCGCCCGCGCGATGCGCCCGAGCAGCAACTCCCGCTCCCCTTCGCGCGACGCCTTGCGCGCAGCCGGCTTGCGCGCCGTCTTCCTCGGGGGCGCCTTCCTCGGAACCCGCTTCTTCGCCCTGACCATGGTCAGCTCCCTTTCACGAATTCGGCGTGCAGCCGGCGGACGCAATCGCCCGCCTCGGCGCGCGTGACGAGCAGCGCGATGCGCAGCGGCGAGACGAGCACCGCGCGCGGAGTCAGCTGCGCCGCGCGGAGAGCGCGGGACAGCTCCTCGCGAGAGGCGCCGATTCCGCTGCCCACCACCGAGACCTGGGCCAGCCCTTCCTCGACCGTCACCCCCGGCGTGGCGCGCAGGGCGCCCAGCAGCACCGTCGCTCCGTGCACGTTCTCCAGCGGGACCAGCGCGAGCCGCGCCGACCCGCCGTCGAGCCAAAGCTCGCGAGGCCAGGCGCCGTGCTCGTGGAGCAGATCCACGAGCGTCGAGCCGTCCTCCGCGCGGACGACCAGCAGATAGGGATCCTGCGCGACGCCGGAGATGCGCAGCTCCCGCGAAGCGCGCGGCACGATGTGCGTCCCGGGCCCCGGCGCGAACGTGCTGCGGGCGTGGATCACGATGCCGCGGTCGCGCGCGAACTCCACCGCCTGGGCGTTGAGGACGCGGGCCCCCGCCAGCGCCAGCTCCTGCGTCTCCTCGTGCGACAGCTCGTCCAGGCGCTTCCACTCGGGAACGACGCGCGGGTCGGCCGTGTACACGCCGTCCACGTCCGAGCAGATCTCGCACACCTCCGCGCCCAGCGCCGCGGCGAGCGCCACGGCGGTGGTGTCGCTTCCCCCCCGGCCGAGCGTGGTCACTTCCTTCTCTCTCGAGACGCCCTGGTACCCGGCGACGATGACCACCCGGCCCTTGCCGAGCTCCTCCAGGATCCGCACCGGGCGCACCTCGAGGATGCGCGCATTGGTGTGCGCCCCGTCGGTGATGATGCCGCTCTGCGATCCGGTGAAGCTGACCGCCTCGACTCCGCGCGCGTGCAGGGCCATGCCCAAGAGCGCCATCGAGATCCGCTCGCCCGCGGTGAGCAGCATGTCCAGCTCGCGGCGGTGGGGGTCGGGGCTCACCTTGCGCGCCAGGTCGAGCAGGTCGTCGGTGGTGTCGCCCATGGCGCTCACCACCACGACCACCTGGTGGCCCTGCGCCCGCGTGTCCGCGACGCGGGCGGCGACGCGCTGGATTCGGTCCACGTCGGCGACGGAGGACCCGCCGTACTTCTGGACGATGACGCCCACGGTCGAGCGAGTGTAGGTCGACGCCCCTGCAGGGTCGAGGTAGCGGCTGCGCGCCGGTGGAGGTCGGCGTCCGACACCTGCCCAACGAGGGAGTGAAGAAAACCCGGCCTTCCGCTGTTCTCTGCAACCGGCGGCGGTCCGATTCGCACGACCGCAGCCGGGCAGGCTGGCACTCCGTCAGGCCGACTGCTTGACAGCCTGCCTCGTTGCTCTACATTGCGCGCCCTCGAAGGTCTCCGCAGTTGCCTTTTTTCAAGGAGTTGCACGCATGATCGAGGTCTCCCACCTGACCAAGACCTACCAGGACCTGAAGGCGGTCGACGACGTGAGCTTCCAGGTGCCGGCCGGCGAGATTCTCGGCTTCCTCGGCCCGAACGGCGCCGGCAAGACGACCACCATGCGCATCCTGACGGGCGTCCTTCCGCCTTCGAGCGGCACCGTCAAGGTGAGCGGCTTCGACGTCTTCGAGCAGCCGCTCGAGGTGAAGAAGCGGATCGGCTACCTGCCGGAGAATCCGCCCCTCTACATCGACATGACCGTGCGCTCGTACCTGCGGTTCGTCGCCTCGATCAAGGGCGTGCCGCGCAAGGGGCGCGACGGCGAGGTCGAGCGCGT
>JBJMQJ010000376.1:0-11744 GCA_045802765.1 Myxococcales bacterium | reverse complement strand
CGCGCGATCGCCAGCATCTGCTGCTCGCCGCCGGAGAGCTTCCAGCCCAGCGCGCGGCGCAACCTGCGCAGGTCGGGGAACAGTCCGAAGACGTTCTCCAGGTCGGCCGCGATGACCGGAGCATCGGTCCGGGCCACCGCCCCCATGCGCAAGTTCTCCTCGACCGTGAGGCCGGGGAAGATACGCCGGCCCTCCGGCACGTGGGCGAGCCCCAAGCCGACCAGCGTCTCCGCCTGCCGGCGGTGGATGGGAACGCCCCCGAAGGTGATGGAGCCCCGTTGCGGCCGCACGAGCCCGGAGATGGCGCGCAGGGCGGTCGTCTTGCCGGCGCCGTTCGCGCCGAGGAGCGCGACGATTTCGCCTTGGCGGACTTCCATCGAGACGCCGCGCAGCGCCATGACGCTGCCGTACGCCGCCTGGACGTCGGAGAGGACGAGCAGCGGTTTCGCGCTGGCCGCACGGCTCTCGCCGCCGCCGAGGCCGGCGCCGCGTTTCCCGAGATACGCCTCGACTACCACCGGATCCTCGAGCACCTGCGCCGGCGAGCCCTCGGAGATGCGCTTGCCGAAGCTCAGCACGGTGATGGACCGCGAGACCTGCGCGACGAGCGACATGTCGTGCTCGACGAGGAGCATGGTGAGCCCGCCGGCGCACAGGCGTTCGAGGAGAAGCGCCATGTCCCGCTTCTCGGATTGATTGAGCCCGGCAGCGGGTTCGTCGAGCAGAAGAAAGTCGACCTCGCCGGCGAGCGCCCGCGCGATCTCGACCAGCTTCTGGTGCCCGTACGGCAGGCTCTTGCACTGGGTGTGGGCCTTGGCGCCGAGCCCGACGAAGTGGAGAGCGGCGGCGGCCCGGGCGCGGACAGCCCCTTCGCCGCCTCCCTTGCGTTGCGAGCCGATGAGCACGTTTTCCCAGACGCTCAGGCCGCGGAAGAGACGGATATTCTGGAACGTCCGCGACAGGCCACGGCGGGCGATGCGGTTCGGCCGCAGTCCGGCGACGCGCCCGCCGAGAAATTCGATGGTGCCGAACGAAGGGGCATAGATTCCCGAGATGAGGTTGATGCAGGTGGTCTTGCCCGACCCGTTGGGCCCGATGAGCGCGTGCAGCTCGCCGCGCCGGACGACCAGATCGACGCCGTCGACCGCCTTCAGCCCGCCGAAGTGCTTGGCGAGCCGCCGCACCACGAGGATGGGCTCGCCCGGCGTTCCCGCGCCGCCGAGCACGAGGCTCCGCTGCGATTCGCCGATCGGCTCGGGCCTGGAGAAGCGCTGGCCGACAAGCCGGGCCCACCCCCAGAGCCCCTCCGGCATGAAGACGATGACGAGGATGATCGCCGCGCCGTAGACGACGAGATACGTGTTCTTCAGATCGCGCAGCCACTCGGGCAGGAAGGTGAGCAGTGCCGCCCCGACGATCGAGCCCGGCACCGAATCGGAACCTCCCACCAGCACCATGGCGAGGAACTCCACCGAATGGTCGAGGCCGAACCCGTCGGGGCTGATGTAACGGAACCCCGAGGCGTAGAGGGCCCCGCCCAGCGCGGCGATCACCGCGCTGAGGGCGAAGGCGATCAGCTTGACGCGGAAGGTGTCGACGCCGACGGCCTCGGCCGCAAGCTCGTTCTCGCGCACTCCGCGCATGGCGCGCCCGAGCGCGGTGTGCTTGAGCCACGCGACGAACGCCGCGACCAGGAAGAGCGCGGACAACGAGAACCAGGCGTAGCGCTGCGCGGTTGCGAGCGGCATGACGAGCCGCGGCCGCGCGATGCCGCTGATCCCGTCGGGTCCGCCGGTGACCTTTGCCCAGTTGATGGCGAGGAGGCTGAAGATGATCTGGAAGCAGATGCTCACCATCGCGAGGTAATGCCCGCCTAGCTTGAGCGTCGTCGCCCCGAGCACGAGGCCCAGCGCGCCGGCGAGAGCGAGCCCTGCCGGCACCGCCACCCACCAGTCGAGCCCGAAGCGGGTCGTTCCCAGGGCCGCGGCGTACGCGCCGATCCCGTAGAAGGTCGCCTGGGCGAGCGAGATCTGCCCCGTATACCCGAGCAGGACCGTCAGTCCCAGCGTGGCGATGCTCCACGCGGCCCCGAGGATGAGCAGGTTCGTCGCGTAGCGCGAGGTCACGAGGAGCGGCAAGAGGACCACGAGCGCGACCCCGAGGCCGAGCCCGGCGATGGCGACGCTGCGCGTCTTCACTCAGGCCTTCTCGGCGATCTTCTCGCCGAAGATCCCCTGAGGGCGCAGCAGCAGGAAGAGGATGAGCAAGAGGAAGGCGAAAGCGTCCTTGTAGACGACCGAGACGTAGGCGGCCCCGAACGTCTCCACCACGCCGAGCGCGAGGCCGCCGATGATGGCGCCGCGCACGTCGCCGAAGCCGCCGGCGATGGTGGCGGCGAAGGCCTTGAAGCCGAGCACCGCTCCCATCTTGTGGGTGACGAAGAAGATCGGCGCCACGAGCATTCCCGATAGCCCGCCGAGGAACGTGCTGTAGATGAAGGTGAGCGCGATCATCCGCGTCACCGGGATGCCCACCAGGCGCGCCATGTCCTTGTCCTGCGAGGTGGCCTCGAGCTTCTTGCCCAAGAGCGTGTGTTCGAAGAACAAGTACTGCAGCGCGACGAGGACCAGGGTGACGGCGAGCAAGACTACATATTGATAATCGAAGAACACCTCGCCGATGGTGATCCCTCCGCTCGTTCCTCCTTCGATCACCGGGCGGATGCGTTCCGGGCTCGGGCCAAAGACGGCGAGCGCGCCGTTCTGGAACATGATCGACGCGCCGATGGTGGCGATGATGACGGGCAGGAAGCTGCGGTTGCGCAACGGATAGTAGATGCCGATCGCGAAGAGGAGTCCGAGGAGCGCCATCGCCGCGAGCGCCAGCGCGAAGGCGGTCGCATAGTCGAGGTGCGCTCCTTGCGTGAACGAGACCAGCGCATAGGCGCCGAGCATGCAGAATTCGCCCTGGGCGAAGTTCACCACGTTCGTCGCGCGGTAGATGAGCGCGATCCCCAGGGCGACGAGCGCGTATACGCCGCCGATCGCGAGACCGCTGAAGAGCAGCTGCCCGACGATGGCCAAGGTTCAGCGCGGCACGCGGATGGTCTTGAAGTACTTGATGGTGCCGTTTTCGTTGCGGACGATGTGGTAGTGGTCGAGGCCGTCGCCGTTCTCGTCGAAGTTGTATTCGCCCTCGGCGCCGGGGAAATTCTTGATGCCCATGATCGCCTTGCGGATGCTCTCCGGCTTCAAGTCGGGCGCGCGGCGCATGCCCTCCGCGAGCACGTTCACCGCGTCGTAGCACCACGACGAATAGAGGTCGGGCTCGAGGTTGTACTTCGCCCTGTACGCGGCGGTGAATTCCTTGGACTTCGCGCTCCCGTCGACGTGGAAGTCGGAGACGCCGTAGGTCCCGTAGAGCGCCTCGCCGGCCAGCTTGCGGCCGTCGACGGCGACGATGGCGGGAGAGCCGACCCAGGTCACCTTGATGCCGAGCTGCTTGAGCTGCTTGGCGAAGATGCCGTTGTCGGTCGAGAAGGTGAAGTAGGTGATGAGCCCGTCGGCCCCGGACTGCCGCAGCGCCGTCAGCACCGCGGTGAAGTCCTTCTCGCCGTTGTTGAAGCCCTGCACCACGACCGGGTCGACCTTGAGATCCTGGAGCGCCTTCACCACGTTCTCGCGGCCGCCGCTGCCGAACGCATCCGTCGAGTGATAGACGGCGAGCTTCTTCAGCTTCAGCTCCTCGATGGCGAACTTGGCGATGACCTTCGCCGAGAAACCGTCGTGGGGACGGAAGCGGAAGACCCACGGGTTTCCCTGGTGGGTGAGGCCGTAGTTCGTGCCGCCGATCATGAAGGGGATGCCGGCTTCTTTCACCGTCGGCAGCATGGCCTGCACCTGCGTGGAGCGGATCGAGCCGATGATGGCCGGTATTTCCTTGTCCTCGAGCAAGCGCTGCAAGGCAGCGACGGCTCCCGGATTCGTCGTCTTGTCGTCCTCTTGGACGAGCTCGATCTTCCGTCCCTTGATCCCACCGGCTTTGTTGACCTGCTCGACCGCCAGCTCCGCGCCGTACTTGTGATACCGCCCGGCCTCGGCAGCTTCTCCGGTGATCGGAATCACCTGACCGATGCGGATGGGACCCTCCGCAGCCTGCGCCGCGGTTGCTCCGAGAACGGCGGCCAACGCGAAGGAGACCCGTCGCTTCATGTCGTTCCCCCAGAGTCGTGGGCTGCGAATCAAGGCCGGTCGCCACCGAGAATGTCAAGGGAGACGGGCCAGCTGGTTCTTGCGAAGCTGCGTCCCGTGCAGTCCTCCCTTGCTCCAGAAGCCACGGAAGGGGACGATCATGAAGACGCAGCGGCTCCTCATCGCGCTCACCCTGGTGAACCTTGCGCTTCTGATTTTCACGCTCGCGCAGATACGTCCCGCGATCGCCGGAGGTGTCGCGGCGGTGCTGCGAGCTCGCGCGCTCGAAATCGTGGACGACCAGGGTCGCGTTCGGGCATCTCTCAACGTGCTGCCGGCAAAGATACAGCCGAACGGTGAGACTTACGCCGAGACCGTCCTGTTGCGGCTGATCACCGAGCGCGGGCGGCCGTCGGTGAAAATCGGCGCGTCGGAGCAAGCCGCGGCAGTGAGCCTCGCCGGACCCACAAACACGAAAGACACGTACGTCATCCTGGAGGCGAAAGGTACAGCGAGCTCGTTGAGATTGAAGAACGAGGACGGCCGGGAACAGGTCGTCAAGCCGTAGGCATTCAGAATGGCAGTTGCAGTTAAACTCCGGAGACTAGCGCCAGGGGAATGCGCCGCGACGGCACTCCGCTAGGTTCGGTCGGCATCTGGTCCCATGTCTGGCCGTCGAGGAGCCGGCCCGCTTGCTTCTTGTTCGTGCCGCCCCACTGCTTGAAGAAGAAGGGGACCTCGGCGCGGCAGCACTGATCTCGGATAGCGGTCGCCCACGCGGGATCCATGGGTCGCGCACCAGGTCCGGATTCTCCGCCGACGATGACCCAACCAATCCCGCTGAGATCGAGGCGTCGCAGCGGTCCGAGCAGCGGCTCAAGCGATAGGAACTTTAGCCGAGCGCCCGTCGCGCGAAGGTCGTCAATGCGCGACAGATATTCATCGTTCTCGACGCTCACGCCCATCCAGATGTTGGACGTCCACTCGAGGTGCGCATCGAGCTCGGCAAGGCGCTCGGCTCGCTTCGTCAGCACCTGGAAGCGATGCCAATTCGCACGACGCATCACATCGAAGACCTTGCGGATATAGTCGAGCGGCACGTCGTCGTGGAACAAGTCACTCATCGAGTTCACGAAGATGGTCTGAGGCTTCTTCCAGCGTAGGGGCAGTTCGAGCATGTGCGGCTGAAGCGTCAGTTCGAAACCGTTCCGGTAATTCTCCTGGCCCATCGCTTGGAGACGTTCCGCCAACCGCTCTGCGTAGCAATGCTTACAGCCCGGGCTAACTTTCGCGCACCCAGTGACCGGGTTCCACGTCGATTCTGTCCATTCGATGCCGGAGCCTCGTGCCATCACTGCACTCCCTTCGTGAGCAAGTGGTTCGCAATCTTCAGCCCGATGGGTGCACCCCTCTCGTTCCCAGCAGCGAAGCACAGCAGGTATAGCGGGTTGTTAGCGGAGTTGCGCAGGACGCGCGGCTCGTCAATCGACGGTTCACGGTCCAATCCTCCGAGGACGAGTGTCAGACCCCCCAGATAGAATCTCTCCCCTGTCAAGACGAACGTTGGGGCGGGGAGGCGGGCGATGGGCGGGAAGGGGAAGCTGAAGCAGATGCAGTTCGTGCTGCCCACCTGGGGTGGGCGGCGGAAGAGCAAGCACAGGCGCAACGGACAGCGGCGACTCGCGAAGGTGCCGCACCGGAAACGGCCGGCGTTGTCGGCGCGTCATCCGGTGCACGTGACGTGGCGAGTGCTGCCCCACGTGTGGAGTCTGCGATCGCGACGGTGCTTCTCGCGTATCGCGCGATGCTTCTCGCGTGGCCGCGATCGCTTCGGGTTTCGCCTGATGCACTTCTCGGTGCAGGGGAACCATCTGCACCTCGTAGTCGAAGCCGAGGACGAGAGGGCGCTCGCGCGCGGGATGCAGGCCCTCGGCGTGCGGATCGCGAAGGCGTTGAACCGCTTGATGGGGCGCAAGGGCGCGGTGTTCGCGGACCACTACCACGCGCGCATCCTGCGCTCACCGACGCAGGTGGCAAACGTGCTCGCGTACGTGCTGATGAACTTCGTCCATCACTTCCCGGGCGAAGCGGCTCGGTACGCGGAAGACGCGCGTGACCCATTCAGCTCGGCTCGGCGGGAGAGGGGGACAGATCCGCCTGTGGTACCGGCGCGGACGTGGCTGCTGAGCGTCGGCTGGCGGATCCGTTCCACCGAAGTGCTGCTGCGCATCGTCGACTGAAGCGGAGCGTACCTGCCCCGATGTACGCGCGAGTGCGCTGACGTAACCGGGCGGAATCACGGGGCGATCCGCCTCGGTTTCCATTCGGGAGACCGCGCTGTGTCCATGGCATAGAAGCGGGCACCGATCGCCCGCACCAAAAGGAGCTCTCCCGATGCGCAAGCTACTCGCCGTTTCGTGTGCCCTCGCCGCGGCGTGCGGTGGAAGCGCCGCGTTCAAGGACCAGGCCCGCGACGCGATGCCGGACAGCGCGGGCGTCGCCATGGGCCCGCAGCAAGCGCAGTCGTCGCAGTCCAACGCGCTCACCGCCGAAGGGTCGTCGCGGGACGTGGTCGGCGCGGATCCCTGGTACAACGCGACCATCGCGTTCGCCTTCTCGATCAACGCCGGCACCGCGTGGACCCTGGGCGCGGTCTCCGCCGTGACCGCCACCGAGCCGACCAGCTGCACCGAGAACAGCTGCACCTGGGGCCCGGGTTCGGGCGGCGCGCTGGACCCGAACGAGTACAAGCTGACCGTGACCCAGGGCGCGAACGCCTCGTTCGACTGGGTGCTGGCCGCGCGCTCGAAGGCGAGCGCCACCGCCCAGTTCGTCACCCTCATCTCGGGGAATGCCGTCCCCAGCGGCCAGCGCCACCGGGGGAGCGGCACCTTCACCATCAACCTCGACAACGCCCGCCAGATCTCGGGGCATGCGACGGATCAGGGCAGCATCGACATCACGTACGGCAACCTGGGCCCGGCGCACGTCCAGGCGAGCTTCCACAACCTCATCAGCCAGGACGCGCAGCACGCAGGCGACGTCGGCAACGCCTACTACAACTACCAGCAGGACATCGCGGGTGGCGGCGACATGGAGATCGCCTGGCACGACGTGACCAACGAGGAGCGGGACGACATCCACTCGCGCTGGAAGGCCGACGGTTCGGGACGCGCCGACGTCATGGTGGTCAAGCCGTCCAGCTCGGGGCAGCTCTCGAGCTGCTGGAGCGCCGCCGCGAGCGGGTTCGCCAGCGTGGGCTTGAGCGTGTGCGCCTATGCCGACGCGTCGTTCGGCGCCAACATCGACACTCCGCAGTAGCCGAGGGACTTCCGTGAGCGCACTGCGCGTCATCGCGGGCGGGCGGGCCGGGGAGAAGGACCCCGGCCCGCTCCGCGTCAGGGCCGACGCGGGGCTCCTCGCCGAGCTGTACGAGAAGCACGCGGCGGCGGTGTACGGCCGCTGCCGATATCTATTGAGGGACGAGGAGGGGGCGAAGGACGCGCTGCAGGAGGTGTTCGCCAAGGCGCTGCGCGCGCTGCCCGAGTTCCGCGAGGCGGCATCGCCCGCCACCTGGATCCTGCGCATCGCGACGCACCACTGCCTGAACGAGCTGCGCGCGAGGAGGGCGGCCTGGCGCGAGCAGCTCGCCGAGCTGTCGAAGGACCGGCGCGACGAGACCGAGCCGCCGGAGAGGCGCGCGCTGGTCCGGGCGCTGCTCTCCGCCGCGCCGGCGGAGGCGCAGGAGGTGGCGGTGCTGTACTTCGTCGACGAGCTGACGCAGGCGGAGATCGCGCAAGCCACGGGCCGCAGCCTGCCCACGGTCCGCAAGCGGCTGCGCGACTTCCTCGCCGCCGCCCGCGCCGCCCTCGCCGAGGCGCTGCCCGGCATCGCGCTGCCGGAAGGAGACGAGCCATGATGGTCGATCTGGGAGGTCCCGGGACCGGCTGCTCGGCGATGCGCGTGCGCCGGCTGACCGCGGGCGAGCTGCAGGGCGCCGAGCGCGACCGCACGCAACAGCACGTCGACGGCTGCGCCCGCTGCCAGGGCATATTGCGGGAATTGGCGGAGGAGCGCGCCCGCCTCGCCCGCGAGGTCCCCTTCGACGCGTTCGCCGCGGGAGTCGCGGAGAAGCTCGCGCGCACGCCGGAGCCCCGCCGGTTCGCGCGCTGGGCGCCGCTCGCGGCAGCCGCCGCGCTGCTGCTCGCGGTCGGGACCACTCTCACGCTGCGACCCTCGGACGAGCGCGGCGTCCGCAGCAAGGGCGTGGCGGCGGTGGCGTTGTTCCAGCGCAGCGGATCAGAGGTGCACGCGGTGCAGCGGGTCGTCGGCGCGGGCCCGATCATGGTGCGCCTCGAGCCGGCGGGCCATGCGTACGCCGCGGTGGTGCTGGTCGAGCCGCAAGAATCGTCGCTGCTCTACGCCGGCCGCTCGCGCACCGAGCTGCCCGAGGCATTCGAATGGACGGGCACGGCCCGCCGGGCGACGCTGCTGACCGTGTTCGCGGACACGCCGCTCGACGCGGAGGCGCTGCGCCGCGACGGCGCCAAGGGCGTCCCCAAGGGCGCCGAGGTGGTGCAGGTCCTGCTGGAGCGCCCCCAGTGACGCGATCCTTGCCGCTCGCGCTGCTGCTCGCAGCCGGTGCGGCTCGCGCCGACGTGCACCGCTTCGCGCTGGTGGTGGGCGACTCGCAAGGCGGAGCGGGGACGCGCCAGCTCCGCTACGCGGAGCGCGACGCGCGCCGCATCCACGCCATCCTTACCCGGCTGGGAGGGGTGCGCGAGGACGACGCGCGCCTGCTGACCGGCGCCGACGCCGACGAGCTGCGCCGCGCGCTCTTCGACCTCGAAGGGCGCGCGCGGTCGGCGCGGGAGCGCGGCGAGGAGACGCTGCTCCTCGTCTACTACTCGGGCCACGCGAAGGACGGCGACCTGCGGCTGCGCGACACCCGCATGCCGCTCGCGGAGCTGCGCCAGCGTCTTCAAGAGGCGCCGGCGGACGTGCGCATCGGTTTGCTCGACTCGTGCCAGTCCGGCGCCATCACGCGGATGAAGGGCGTGCGACCGGCGCCCGCGTTCGACGTGCAGCGCGCCCGCGACGCAGGTCCGCGCGGGCTGGTGCTCATCGCCTCGTCGGCCTCCGACGAGGAGTCGCAGGAATCCGACGAGATCGCCGGTAGCTTCTTCACCCACTACCTGGCCTCCGGGCTCCTGGGCGACGCCGACGCGAGCGGCGACGGAAAGGTGACGCTGGCCGAAGCGTACGCGTACGCGTACGGCCGCACCGTCGGCTCCACGGCCGAGACTCGCGCCGGCGCGCAGCATCCGGTCTACTTGTACGATCTGGGCGGCGCGGGCGACGTGGTGCTCACCGAGCTGTCTCCTGCCCGCGGCGGGCTCTCCTTCGGCGCCGCCGACGAGGGCCTCTACGTCGTTCTCGACGGCCAGCGCCGCGCGGTCGCGGAGGTCGCCAAGGTGGCCGGATCGTCCCGCCGCCTGGCGCTCGCGCCTGGCAGCTACATCGTGAAGAAGCGCCTCGAGGACGCCGTGCTGGTCGGCGACGTGAAGGTGGGCGACGGCGTCGTCGAGGTGGCCGACGCGCAGCTCACGCGCCGCAAGCTCGAGGACGATCCGCAGAAGGGCGCCTCCGGCCCGCGCTGGAGCGTTCTGGGCAGCGGCGGCTACCAGTTCTTCTTCGACTCCGCGGCGCGCAACGGGCTCTTTCCACCGGCGGTGCTCGCCGGCGCCGAGGTCTCCGCCCGCGACGACCTCGGCCACCAGCTCGCCTGGGGTGTCGACGTGGCGGTGGGCGGCGGCACCTCCACGCTGCGTTTGTCGGGCGTCCCGGACATCCCGGTGCGCTTCGGCGAGCTGTCCGGGGGAGTGTCGCTGTGGCGCGATTTCGACGTCACGGAGAGGCTCACCGTCTCGGTGGGCGCTCGGCTGGCGTTCCTCTACCTCTTCCGCAGCTTCAGCGGGCGCAGCGACCTGCCTTCGCAAAACTTCTTCACGCTCACGCCCGGCGCGGAGCTTGCGCTGGGCTGGCGATTCAGCCCGCGCTGGACCGCGGTGGCGCGAACCCGCGCCAACTACCTCTTCTACAACGTGGACAAGAGCCAGTCCCTCGGCTACGCCGAGCTCGCCCTGGGGGTCGACTATGCGTTCGGCTTTTGAGCCCCTCGCAGCGCTCCTCCTCTTGAGCGCCTGCGGAAATCTCTCCAACGAGGACATCGCGTTCGTCGAGGCGCTGCCCCGGACGGGCGACCTGCACGTGCGCGTGCCGGCGCAGTCGGCGCAGCCGGCGTGCGCGCTGGGAGAGGCGTCGCAGTGGGCGGTCGGCGCGCGGGAGACCGGGGACAAGCTCAACGCAGCCGTCGATGCGGTGCTGGGCGTGATCGACGCCATCCGCACCTCCTCGCCGACCAGCCGCAAGCCCGATCTCCGCGTGTGGAGCTTCCCGGACCAGAAGCACCCCGGAGTGCAGATCGAGGCCAGCCTGCTGCGCGTGGCGACCCAGCCGGGGAGCGATCCGTCGGCGCAGCCATGGTCGTTCGCCATCGATGCGCGCCGCGGCGGCGGCGCCTTCCAGGAGATCCTCTACGCCTACTTCGTCGGCGCCGACGCGCGCAGCGGCCAGGGCGTCATCGCCGTCAACTTCGACGCCTCGCGCGCCCTCCAGATCAACGGACCGAACGACCCGACCGGGGTCATGATGATCCATTACGACCTGGGCAGCGCCGCGCGCACGATCCGCATCGAGCTGGGGGCCACGGGCCTGGGCCTCTCGCAGTTCAGCTACTTCTTCTCGGGGAACGCCGACGGCAGCGGGCACTTCGACTACCTCTTCCCCGACGCGCAGGGAAACCGCTGGTCGCTCGCGACCGGTTTCACCTCGAGTGGCGCGGGAACGGCGACGCTGAACGTGCGAACGCCCCTGGGAGCCACCGGCACGCTCGACGAATGCTGGGACGCGACCGCATGTCTCACGTACGTCGTCGATCCTCTCAGCATCACGCCCGCCTGCGGCGTGGTTCCCGCTCCTCTGTGCGTATTGGGGACGCCTGCATCCTGTCCGACGGTGCCTTGACCGCCAGCCGCCAGCCGTTCTCAGGCGGTTGCGTGGCGCTCCGTCGGCGTGGGCCCCTGTGGCTCGGCGAGCAGCGAGCGCAACTCGTCCAGGTCGAGCGGCTTGCCGAGGACGCCCTGCACGTCGGCGAGCCGCGGATCGTGCTCCGAGATCTCGTTGGCCCATCCGGTGAGCAGCCAGATCCGCGCCGACGGCGCGAGCCGCCGGATCTCGCGCACCACCTGCCAGCCGCTCATCTGCGGCATTCCCACGTCGCACAGCACCAGATCGTAGCGCTCGCCGCGCTGGAAGCGCTCGACCGCCGCCCTCCCGGAGGTGGCGGTGTCCACGCGGTGCCCTTCCATCGTCAAGAGCTCCTCGAGGACCTCGAGATTGTCGCTCTCGTCGTCGATCAGGAGCACGCTCGCCTTCCGCGGCGAGCCCCGCTTGTGCTCGCGGCGGGGCTGCGGGGAGGCGAGCGGGAAGGTG